>NZ_JBGCUL010000605.1:0-2784 GCF_054177685.1 Pseudomonas sp. P5_A2_2 | reverse complement strand
GCTGACGGCCGTGCACAGAACCGTCGTACGGAAATCAAAATCCAGCGTTAAGCCCCCCCGCGTCCGCGCCTTGTGCAGTCGCGGATGCGGGTCTTTACTCCTGTGTAACCGGTATTGGCCGGTGACACAGGAGCTTTCAACATGATCGTTCTCACAAGGACCGTCTTGCCGGTTCTGCTACTCGGCAGCCTCTTGACCGGTTGCGCCACCCACAGCGATGGCACTGCCCCCCTCAATCAACGAACCTGGCCAATTTGCAGCCTGATCGGCGGCCTGGTCGGAGGTGGTCTGGGCGCAATCGAGAGCGGCGCTTGGGCCGCGGGTGGGGCGACGCTGGGTATCTTGTCCGGTGGCTTGATCTGCTATGCCCAGGATGGCGACGAAGACGGCGACGGCGTTTTCGACCGACGCGACCGTTGCGCTGATACTCCCGCCAATACCCCGGTCGACCATCGAGGCTGCCCGGCGCCGCAGTACCCGGACAGCGTCCAGGCCGAGCCTGCGCAATCCGAAGTCATTACTCTGAGCGATGTACTGTTTGTCTTCAATCAGTCCGACCTGACCCCGACGGCGAAGAGTCAACTGGATGCGTTGATGAGCAAGTTCGAGGATGCCGATGTGGTCAGCATCAAGGTGGTCGGCCATACCGACGGCGTCGGTTCGGGTGCCTATAACCAGGCCTTGTCGGAGCGGCGTGCCAGCAGCGTGGCGCAATACCTGTTGAGCCAGGGTGTCGCGCCGAACAAAGTCACCAGCGAAGGCAAGGGCGCGAGCCAACCGATTGCCGACAACGAAACAGAAGAAGGCCGTGCGAAAAACCGTCGCGTGGATCTGCATATAAATCGCTGAGCCAAGAGATAGAGCCGTCGGGCGACAGGTGTGATCGCTGCGACGGCCGTTCGGCGGCCTCCATGAAGATTTTACCGTTGCCCTCTGGATTATCCCGCGTGGAAGCCGTTACTGTGCGCGCAAACAATAATTCTCATCGGGGGCGCGTATGAAAGTCATATGGGGACTGGGGCGATTACTGACCTTGCTGTTCTGGGCGGTAGTGCTGGTCAATCTGCTCACACCGTTTGTCTTTCCGCTGCACCCGTTGGTCAACCTGGCCGGCGGCCTGTTGGGGTTCATCCATCTTCTGGAAGCGTTGCTGTGCTATCGCAGCCTTCGAGGTCGTGCCCATCCCTGGCTTGACCGCCTGAAGATCGTTATTTTTGGCGTATTCCACCTGCAAACCATTCCAGCCCCCACCGCTTCGAAGGCTTCCCATGCGTAAACTCTGTCTGCTCGCTGCACTCATCAGCCCATTGGCCAGTGCACAGGTGGTGAGTGTCGAAACCAACTCGCTGATGCGCTTGCCCAACACCGCCAGCACCCTGCAACTGGAGCGCCTGGAAGTGGCCGATTACGGCACCTTGCTGATTCCTTCGAACGTCACGGAAGTCACCGTGGGTGAATTGCATCTGGGGCGTGAAGCGCGCATTGCCATCGTACCGGGGGAACAGGCGCTGGCCCTGAAGGTCCGTCGCGCTGATTTGTCCGAAGGCAGCCAGATCACCGCCCGTGGCGCTCCGGGGACTTACCAGAAGGCCGCCCGATCCGGACGCAATCTTGATTTGCAGATCAAGGCACTGAACGCACCACAATTGATCGTTGATGCTCGTGGTGGTGCGGGTGCACCGGGGTTTATTGGTCTCGATGGGGCCAACGGCCAGGAACCGGGCTGCACCTGGGGGCAGGCCGGTCGCGGTGCCGATGGCAGTGATGGCAGTAACGGCCAGCCAGGGGCTCCGGGGGCTCTGGTTAAACTGGCAGTGCCGCACGACTATCCGGCAGACCGGATCAAGGTTCAGGTGGCCGGCGGTGCCGGTGGCTTGGCCGGCCCGGGCGGCAAACCGGGGGCGGGTGGCAAGGCCAAGGGCTGCCTGATTTACAAGGCTGATGGCGGCAAGAGCGGTAAACCCGGGGCTGATGGTCAGCCTGGGCCTGAAGGGGCGGCGGGTTCGGTGACAGTACAGCGGATGTAAGAAACACTGAGAGCCTTGTGGCGAGGGGGCTTGCCCCCGTTGGGCCGCGAAGCGGCCCCAATTCCGGCAATCGCAATACTGCTGAAGGTTAGCGGTGTCTTGTTTTACGACTGCTTCGCAGCCGAACGGGACGGTGCGGCGATCCGACAAGCCCCCTCGCCACAACAGCATCCCGGGCCACAGTTCTTCAAAACATCGGCCGAACCGCCGCTATCGCCACCACAGCCAGCCCCACCAGCAGATTGATCCCCACCAACCGGCGAATCCGCCCTAGCACCGCCGCCCCAGCCGGCCAGTCCTGCCCTGCCACGGCAGTGCGCAGTTCCGGCAGCATCAGCGCCTGAATGCGGATAAACAGCGCGGTCATCACCACATACAAGCCCATCATCACCTGCACATAGCGCGGCGCGTTTTCAAAACCGGTGAAGTGCAGATTCAGCATGCCCACGCCGCTGACTGGCAACAGCACCACCGCCACCCAGACCCAGCGGAAAAAACCTTGAAACACTTCTACCCACAACTTCAGCCGGGCAGGGCCCTCCAGTGCCGTGATCGCGGCGGGACGCAGGACCATCCAGGCGAAAAACATGCCGCCGACCCAGACCAGGGCCGCCAGTACATGCAGGCTATAAATGAGGCTAAAAGGTGTCATTGGGTTACTCCGTTCTGCGCGGGATTCATTAGCGGGGTATGATAGCGACCGATTCAGGGGGCGTTCTCAGTTAGTTTCCGCGCCGCGCCGGGTCTGCTGTTGTGC
>NZ_JBGCUL010000604.1:0-2784 GCF_054177685.1 Pseudomonas sp. P5_A2_2 | reverse complement strand
CGCTCAAGCACCACTTGCTGGCCCGGTTCGACCTGCCCAAGCTTATAGGGACCGGTACCGATGGCGTTGGGAGCCATCATCCAGTCATGCCCTTTCTCCACCGCCGCCGGGGCAATGATGTAAGCGGCATACTGACCTGCCGCGATCAGATTGGCTGGAGTGGGACTCTTAAACTTGAGCACTACCGTATCGTCAGCGAGGGCCTCGACGGTATCCAGACCGTTCCATACAAATGCAGCGCCCTGTTTCAGCTGCTTGACGTAATCAATGGACTTTTTGACGGCTGCGGCATTAAAGGCCGAACCATCATGAAATTTAACGCCGTGCCGCAGCTTGAAGGTCCAGGTCTTGCCGTTGTCGCTGCTTTCCCAGGACGTGGCGAGCCCGGGGGAAAACTCCTCAGCACTGCCTGGCGCGTTATATACCACTAGTGTCTCGTAGATATTGCCCAGCACCCGCACTTCCTCCGAAAAAGCCGAGGCCGGATCCCAATCCTTGAAAGAGGCTCGATCAGCAACAACCAACGTATTGTTTGCCGCATACACCAAACCACTGGTCAATGGCGCAGTAATGGACAGCGCCATCAACCCCGCCATCAATGTTCTTTTGAATTTCATAGGTGTTCCTTTTATTTTTATGGTGGGCGCAGCGGATCACTTGTAGAAACAGGCACTCATTCAACTGGAATGAATGATGTGATTGGCCGTTAACGAAACTGACATTTGAGTGGTGTATGGCATTATCGATCTGTCGCACAGCCAGCTCAATTTCGCGAGCACGAAGAAAAAAACGCCAGGTGACGCCCAGAAGCGTCACCTAGCGTCAATTTTTAGAAAAGACTAAAACAGCGGAGGGACGAGGTTGAACTCACCTTCTGATGGATGTACCAGCAGCCGCGACCTCACCTCGTCGGGAATCTCAGGGGCATCAATCGGAAAACAGCTGCAACTGGTGAGAGCGTTACGCAGGTCGATCGACTCGCCTAGGTGCTCAAATACGATATGGGCACCAAAAGGACGGCGGAAATTGTCACCCGAAACGCCGAGTACCAAGCCGTTGAGAAAACGGAAACGACTGCGGTAGGAGGGATAAAGCGCTGACCAGATATAGCCCCGGGACGAGAGGTACTCGCGCTCGACGATGTAAATCAGATCCGATGAGGCAAAGCAGAACCCACGATATTTATTGATGCCGAAACTGTTCAGTTGGTCATCGCCCAGCCTCATCCGCTCGTAGGTTTTACTCAGGATCTTTTCGCCGGAGCGGGTCAAGCGGGTAATCGACTTGATCACCTCCCCCGGCGCGGCAGGCGACATCAAATAGACAAAGTAGTAACCCTGGTACTTCGACAACTCCTGCGCGGAGCTCGGGAAAAAATCGGCTGGTACCGCACTGTCCGGCTCTCGCGCCGTGCGTTGCCTGTTGAGCAGAGCGCGGAAGGATTCATGCTCGGAGAATATTTCCTCCTCATCCACCCCAAAAAAAGTGCAGATCTTGCGCAGGGTAAAGGACGAGGGAGTCGCTTGCGCCCCCAAGTATTTGTTGAACTGCTGGCGGTTGATATCAAGGGAGCGGCACACCTTCGCCACCGACTTATAATATCCGCAGAGAAGGCGCAAGTTTTGACTGAAGTCTTGCATCGACTGAGATGAACTGGAACTGACCATAAAGAGTATTCCTAACGCCAGAATTGACAACATGCTGAACTAATCGTCGCTTGGGGTCACGGCTTCAAAAGCTCAGT
The DNA here is from genome assembly GCF_054177685.1 of Pseudomonas sp. P5_A2_2. NCBI lineage: Bacteria > Pseudomonadati > Pseudomonadota > Gammaproteobacteria > Pseudomonadales > Pseudomonadaceae > Pseudomonas > Pseudomonas sp. P5_A2_2. The sequence continues at coordinate 1,040 of NZ_JBGCUL010000604.1, read as the reverse complement.
GCAAGACAGTGCCTGAAAGTGGCGCAGAAGCTCGGCATTGCCAACCCGTGATCGACGCGAGCATTGAGCCCGACCATAGCGACTAGGTGAGGAAATATTCAACAAATACAAAAGCTTATCCAGCGATTCCTGACCCATCGGCAGAATTAACATCGGCTGCATATTTGTAATTCGCGCCTATTGCTACCCAAGATGTCACCGCTGTGGTCTTCATTAACACCACCGGTGCAGGCGAGGCCGGGGCAGGCACCAACGAAAAAGCCCCGAATAATCAGGGCTCTAACATATATATGTCGTGGCATTTTCCGTGAATACTACAACGGGCTTGCCTGTAAGCCATTTAGCAGGCCCGCTGCCTACTCTCACAGAATCGTCCGCGATACGACGCCAAACCTATCAAAGTCGAGCCGTACCCGTACTCAATGCCCCTGCGCCAGCCACCGCTGTGTATCCTCCAACGCCTTGCTGAAACAGTTGATGATCAGGTCGACTTCTTCCGCTGTAGTGACCAGGGGTGGGCAGAACGCAATGCTGTCACCAATGTTGCGGACAATCATGCCGTGCTCTTGGCAGCGAGCATTGAAATAACTACCGACCCGGCGAAGCGGCTCGAACCGGGTTTTCTCCGATTTATCTGCGACCAGCTCAACGGCGGCAATGAAGCCGACACCTCGGATTTCCCCGATTAACGGGTGGTCAGCATATTGCGAAAGGCCAGCTCGCAGTCGCGCCCCCATTTCGGCCGCGTGTTCTACCAGGTGTCGCTCTTCAATCAACTTGATGTTCTCCAGCGCCACTGCCGCAGCCACTGGGTGCCCGCTCGCGGTGAAGCCGTGTCCAAAGGTCCCGATGGTCGAACTTTGCCCCGCGATCTCCTGATAAATCCGTTCGTTGATCAACACTGCTGCAAGCGGTTGATATGACGAGGTCAACTGTTTAGACAGCACCATAATGTCTGGCTCGATGCCGAACGTAGTCGAGCCGAACATGTTGCCAGTGCGGCCAAATCCACAGACGACCTCGTCTGCTACCAACAAAAT
>NZ_JBGCUL010000603.1:0-2789 GCF_054177685.1 Pseudomonas sp. P5_A2_2 | reverse complement strand
ATGTTTCAACAAACGCCTCTTCATCCAGCACTTTCAGCCCCAGCTCATTGGCCTTGGTCAACTTCGACCCGGCACCCGGCCCAGCCACCACGCAATGGGTCTTGGCCGACACCGAGCCCGCTACCTTGGCCCCCAGGCTTTCAAGTTTGTCCTTGGCCACATCGCGGCTCATCAGCTCCAGCGAGCCGGTCAGCACCCAGGTCTGCCCGGCCAGCGGCAAGCCTTCGACGACCTTCTTCTCGCTCTGCCAGTGCATGCCGAAATCGGCCAGTTGTTTCTCGGCCGCTTCGGCCAATTGGCGATTTTCTTCGACCGCAAAGAACTCGCGCACCGAATTGGCCTGTTTCTCTGGCAGCGCCTGACGCATGTCCAGCCAATCTGCACTGATCACCGCCTGCAGCGAGCCGAACTTGTCTGCCAGTTTCTGCGCCCCGCCCGGACCGACCGACGGAATATGCAGCTTGTCGAGGAAACCGCCCAACGTGGTGCTCGCGGCAAATTCGGCACCCAACTCGCCCTGATCCTGAATCTGCATGCCATGCCTGAGCAAATCGGCGATCACCTGCCGGTTATGCGCGTCCTCGAAGAAACTGTGGATCTCGTACGCGACTTCCAGCCCGACGTCCGGCAAGTACGTCAGCACCTGTGGCAAGGCCTGCTGCACCCGTTCCAGCGAGCCCAGGGAGCGCGCCAGGACCTTGGCCGTCTCCTCGCCGACATCGGGAATCCCGAGGGCGTAGATGAACCGCGCCAGGCTCGGCTTCTTGCTGTCTTCGATGGCGCCGAGCAGGTTCTTGCTCGACAGCTCGGCAAAGCCTTCCAGGTCGACGATCTGCTCGAAAGTCAGGGCGTACAGATCGGCCGGCGAACTCACCAGGCCTTCGTCGACCAGTTGCTCGACGCTCTTCTCGCCCAGGCCTTCGATGTCCATGGCGCGACGGGAAACGAAGTGAATGATGGCCTGCTTGAGTTGTGCGCCGCAGGCCAGGCGACCGACGCAGCGATACACCGCACCTTCGCTGACTGTCTCGCGACCCTTGCTGCGCTTGATCAGCTGCGTGCGCTCGACATGGGAACCGCACACCGGGCACTGCTCGGGAATCTGCACCGGCCGGGCGTTTTCCGGACGACGCTCCATGACCACTTGAACCACTTGCGGAATCACGTCACCGGCGCGGCGGATGATCACCGTGTCGCCGATCATCAGGCCCAGACGCGCGACTTCGTCCATGTTGTGCAGCGTGGCGTTGGCCACCGTGACACCCGCGACCTTGACCGGTTTCAGACGCGCCACCGGCGTCACCGCCCCGGTGCGGCCGACCTGAAACTCCACATCGAGCAGTTCGGTGAGTTCTTCCATTGCCGGGAATTTGTGGGCGATGGCCCAACGCGGCTCACGGGCGCGAAAACCCAGTTCGCGCTGGGAGGCAATGCTGTTGACCTTGAACACCACGCCGTCGATTTCATACGGCAGCGCACTACGACGCTCACCGATGTCGCGGTAGTAATCCAGGCACTCGGCGATGCCGTGCGCCAGTTTCAGCTCATGGCTGATCGGCATGCCCCAGGCCTGGAGTTGCTGCAAATTGCCGATGTGCGTATCGGCAATGTCCGCCGACACCTGGCCGATACCGTAGCAGCAGAATTCCAATGGGCGATTGGCGGTGATCTTCGAATCCAGCTGGCGCAAACTGCCCGCCGCTGCATTGCGCGGGTTGGCGAAGGTCTTGCCGCCGACTTCCAGCTGCGTGGCGTTGAGCCGTTCGAAACCGGCCTTGGACATGAACACTTCGCCGCGCACTTCCAGGGTCGCCGGCCAACCGGTGCCGTGCAGCTTGAGCGGGATGTTGCGTACGGTGCGCACGTTGACGCTGATGTCTTCGCCGGTGGTGCCATCGCCGCGGGTCGCGCCGCGCACCAGGACGCCATCCTGATACAGCAGGCTGACGGCCAGGCCATCGAGCTTGGGCTCACAGCTGTACTCGACTGTCGCGCCGCCACCGAACAGGTCGCCGGCCGGCAGGTCCAGGCCTTCGGTCACCCGGCGGTCGAACTCACGCATGTCGGTTTCTTCGAAGGCGTTGCCGAGGCTGAGCATCGGCACTTCGTGACGCACCTGGGTAAACGCCGACAGCGCTGCGCTGCCCACTCGCTGGGTTGGCGAGTCACTGGTGATCAGTTCTGGATTGGCCGCTTCCAGAGTCTTGAGCTCGTTGAACAAGCGGTCGTATTCGGCGTCCGGAATGCTCGGCTCGTCGAGCACGTGGTAACGATAGTTGTGCTGATCCAGCTCAGCGCGCAGCTCTAAAATACGGTTCTTGGCGGCGGTCATGGGTGTTCTCTCATAATCGAGTAGGAGGCGGATTTACATCCGCCGTCCTCTCACACCACCGTACGTACGGTTCCGTATACGGCGGTTCAGGTTAAGCGGTTAAGCCGGGTTATCGTGTCCAGTATTGAGACCAGCCCGAGTCGATCCCAGAGTTTCTTCGGCAGCGCCTGATTCATATGGGGTGCTCCCGAATTCCACCAAGGGCCTCGACCGTTGAATGCTGAGTGACAAGCACGGGCTTCGTTGAGCCCTAGACGCATCAAGTTGCGCGCCCTCGTCGAGGGCTGCTTCCATTGGCGCCAGATGATACAGCGAAGTTTGTGACGCACCCAGCCATCAAGATACTCAAGTGGCCGCTTGCTCTGACTCAGCTTGAAGTAGCCAGCCCAACCRCGCAGTACGGGGTTTATCCGCTCGATGACGCTCGCCACTTTGTGGCTTCGCGTTGTGCGCAGCA
>NZ_JBGCUL010000602.1:0-2790 GCF_054177685.1 Pseudomonas sp. P5_A2_2 | reverse complement strand
GCTCCTACAGGGATTGTGTGTGCATAAATTCACTGTAGGAGCTGGCTTGCCAGCGAAGCTTTTAGGAGGCCCACCCCGGCTTGCGTTTTTGCACGAAGGCCATCGCTCCCTCGACGCCTTCTGCCCCGGTCACCGCATCGCTGAACCATTGCGCCGCTTGATCYAGCAGGGCATCGGTCGGTTGTCCGGCACTCGCCAGCAGGAGTTTCTTGGTCGCCGCATTCGCCCCCGGCGCACAACACAACACATGGGCCAACACCTCATCGAGACGCTCGGCCAGGGCCTGCGGATCATGCTCGACAAAATGCACCAGCCCCATGCGCCGTGCCTGGTGACCATCAAAACGTGCCGCGGTCAGGGCCAGGCGCCGGGTCTCGGTCAGGCCGATGCGCTGCACCACGAACGGCGCGATCTGCGCCGGCAACAAGCCGAGGCTGGTTTCCGGCAGGCCGAATTGCGCCTGGTGATCGGCCATGGCGATATCGCTGACACAGGCCAGGCCGAAACCACCGCCGAGCACCGCGCCTTGCAGCACCGTGATCACCACTTGCGGAGCCTGTTGCACCTCCTGCAGCAACGCACCGAACACCCGATTCATATCACGGTGAGCGCTCGAACCTTGAGCGCGGGCACTGGCGATGTCCTTGAGATCGCCACCGGCGCAGAAGTGGCCTCCGGCACCGCCGATCACCAGCGCGCGAACCCCTCGGTCATCGCGCACGGCTGCCAGCACCGAGCGCAACTCGGCGACCATCTGCAAGCTCATCGCATTGCGGCTGTCCGGGCGGTTGAGGGTGATGTGCAATACGCCGTTGTGCAGTTCCAGCAGCAAGGTCTGGCAAACCGGCAGGCTGCTCATTTCTTTTTCCCCGGCAGGATGCCCATGAGTTTGCAGATGATCCCCAGCATGATTTCGTCGGCGCCGCCGCCAATCGATACCAGCCTCACGTCACGGTAGGCGCGGGCCACCGGGTTGTCCCACATGAAGCCCATGCCGCCCCAGTATTGCAGGCAACTGTCGCTGACTTCGCGGCCCAGCCGCCCGGCCTTGAGCTTGGCCATGGAGGCCAGGCGTGTGACGTCCTGGCCTTTGACGTATTGCTCGGTGGCCTGATAGACCAGCGCCCGCAGGCATTCGATTTCGGTTTGCAGTTCAGCCAGGCGGAAGTGGATGACCTGATTGTCGATCAGCGCGTTGCCGAAGGTTTTGCGCTCCTTGCAGTATTCGATGGTGCTGTCGACGCAATACTCCAGGCCCTTGATCATGTTGGCCGCGCCGAACAGGCGTTCCTCCTGGAACTGCAGCATCTGCATCATGAACCCCGCGCCTTCATGGCCGATGCGGTTGCGCTGGGGTACGCGCACGTTGTCGAAAAACACCTGGGCGGTTTCCGAGCTGTGCATGCCGAGCTTGTCCAGGTGTGAACTCAAACTGATGCCCGGCGTGTTCATCGGCACCATGATCAGCGATTTGTTGATGTGCGGTTTGTCGTCGGAGGTATTGGCCAGCAGGCAGATGAAGTCGGCGCTCGGCGAGTTGGTGATCCACATCTTGCTGCCGTTGATCACATAATCGTCGCCGTCCTTGCGCGCCRTGGTTTTCAATCCGGCAACGTCAGAACCGGCGCCGACTTCGGAGACACCGATGCAGCCGACCTGCTCGCCGCTGATAGCCGGGCGCAGGAATTCGTCGCGCAACTCATCGGAGCCGAACCGTGCCAGGGCGGGTGTGCACATGTCGGTCTGCACGCCGATGGACATCGGTATGCCGCCGCAATGAATAGTGCCGAACTCTTCGGCTGCGACGATCGAATAGCTGTAGTCGAGCCCCATGCCGCCGAATTTTTCCGGTTTGGAAATGCCCAGCAAGCCAAGGTCGCCGGCCTTGCGAAAGACTTCGTGGATGGGGAAGCGCCCGGCCTTTTCCCATTCCTCGACGTGCGGGTTGATCTCGTGCTCGACGAATTGGCGCACGGTGCGGCGCAGTGCTTCGTGTTCCTGGGTGAAGATCATTTTTATTGTTCTCCTTGAGCCGGCCTAGAACCGGGCTACGCCAAAACTGTTGGCTTGCAATGGCCGCACCTCGGCCTCATGACAGATGTCCAGCAAGTAACCCAGCAAAGTCCGGGTATCGCGCGGGTCGATCAATCCGTCGTCCCACAGATTGGCACTGCCGTAGAGTGCCGTGGACTGGCTGTCGAGTTTCTGCGCGGCGACCTGTTCCAGCGTGTCGAGCATTTTCGGATCGGGCACCAGGCCGTCCTTGGCCTGTTTTGCCTCGGTGACGATGCGCAGCACTTTGCCCGCTTGCGCGCCGCCCATCACGGCGGTGCGGCTGTTGGGCCAGGCGAAGAGGAAACGCGGGTCGAGGCCGCGTCCGCACATTGCATAGTTGCCCGCGCCGTAGGAGCCACCGACGACGATGGTCAGCTTCGGCACCCGGGCGTTGGCCACCGCCTGGATCATCTTCGCGCCGTGCTTGATCACGCCTTGCTGTTCCGATTCGGTGCCGACCATGAACCCGGTGGTGTTGTGGAAAAACAGCAGCGGCGTCTGGCTCTGGTCGCACAGCTGGATGAACTGGGCGGCCTTGCTCGCGCCTTTTGGCGTGATCGGGCCGTTGTTGCCGATGAAGCCGCAGGCGCGGCCCTGAATTCTCAGATGACCGCACACGGTCTGCTGATCGAACTCGCCTTTGAATTCAAGAAAGTTCGAAGCGTCGGCGAGACGAGCGATGATTTCACGTGCGTCGTAGGGTTTTTTCGGATCATCCGGAATCAGGCCCAGCAG
>NZ_JBGCUL010000012.1:0-35184 GCF_054177685.1 Pseudomonas sp. P5_A2_2 | reverse complement strand
ACACTGGATAGTGTTCGCACATCCAACCCTGTGGGAGCAGGCTTGCTCCGGGCGGCGTTCCGACGATGACTGACCTCAAGACCCCACAGAACTACTTCTTGGCAGCAATCATCGCCATGAACGCCGGCAGCGCGGCCTCCCGGTCCGCCGCCACACGCTGCACGTTCGGGTTACCCCCCAACCGTTCCAGCAACGCCTTGGCCTTCGGCATTTCAGCCAACAAATCAATGCCGAACAGTTTTTGCGCTACGCCACACGCCAGTGGCACACTGAACAGAAAATACAGATCCGCCACGCTCAAACTATCGCCAGCCACATAAGGGCTGAATTTGCCGTGCCGGCCCAGCGATGCCATCCCCAGCAACAGTTCGGCTTTGGTTTTTTCCTTGATCGCCTCCGGCACCGTCATGCCAAAAAATGCCTCCGGGAAGCAGGCTCGCGCCGGCAGTTCGATGTACAGCTCGATTTCCTTGGCCAACGCCAGCACCTGCGCGCGCTCGAACGGCTCATTCGGTAGCAGCGGCTTGCCCTTTTGAGCTTGTTCGATGTACTCGAGAATCACACTGGTTTCGTTGATGTAGCCCTGCTCGACGCCCAGCACCGGGACCTTGCCCCGCGGGCTGATCGCCAATGACTCCGGGGTCTGGGTCGGGACGAACATGACCTCCTCGAACGGCAGACCTTTTTCCAGCAACGCCAGTTTGACCATGTTGTAGTAGTTGCTGACACAGAATCCATAAAGTTTAAACATCACAAAGCCTCCAGGCCGTGCGGGGTGGGCGGTGTCTGTTTATAGAGCGCTGCCGGGATTCTTGCCAGCAGCATCACGCGACTGAATGCGGGTAAACTGGCCACCTTTCCCTGAGGAGCCTGCCATGAGCGAGCCAACCGATATCGACAACGACGAAGAAGAGTTCGCCGAAAGTACCCTGATCCAGGCCATCGAAAACCAGATCGAAAGCGACAACCCGCCAGCTGCCAAAGCGACGTTCAACAAGCTGACGCTGGTGGGCTATGAGCGCGAAGAAATCCTCAACCTGATGGCTCATGTTCTGGCGGTAGAAATCGACGCGATCCTCGAAGAAGACCGCGCGTTCAACACCCAATGGTATGAAGCTGCCCTGCGCGCATTGCCCGAGTTGCCGCCGGAAAAGCAATAAACCCACGCCCTCCCTGTAGGAGCAGCCGGTCGACGCTCGATTGCTCGCGAAAAACCCGAGAGCGCCACGGGGCATCTGGTTTACGCGTCATCGTTGACGACCTTCGCGAGCAATCGAGCGTCGACCGGCTGCTCCTACAGAGAAAAAACCCTGTCGCGAGCACTGGACATGCCGGACAAGCGGGTTCACCTTAGGGGCGCTGTCGTCCAATTCCTAGAAAGTCTGGAGTCCTTATGTCGCTTACCCCTGAGTTGGTTGCCGAACTGGAAGTCCTCGCACTCTTCAACCTGGACAGTTCCCAGGAAGGTCTGAAAATTCATCAGACCGCTGCCCCGAAACACATTGCCGCCGCCAAACGCCTCTTTGAAAAAGAACTGACCGACCAGCCTGATGGCGGTTACCTGACCAGCCTGGGTCGTGACGCCGCGCAAAATGTGCAATCCGTGCTGACCATTCTTAACGCCGAAGTAACAGCCTGAATTCTGCCGCATCGCCCACGGAGACCCCGACCCAGGGATTTCCGCGGGCACACTCCCCTGATTTCTGTCTCCAATCGATAGAAATCTGACGCCAGAAAAACAAAATCAGCTTAAAGGTCCTCGCCTCAAGGCGCTAAACTGCCCCTCATCCGAAGAGCCCCACGTCCGAGCCCTGCGAGCCGGTTTGAGCTGACATGACGCGCACCCATGAAATCCGCCCCGATCTGGACGAGGGAATTGACCGCAAGGTTCTCGGCCAGCTGCGCGCACGTTTTCTGAAACTCAACGAAGGGCGCATGGCTCGCGCCATGGAAGGGTTGTCGACCCGCCAGCAAGGGGTCTTGACCTTGCTGCCGCTGTTTTTCCACGTTAATCATCCGCTGTTGCCCGGCTACGTTTCCGGCAGTACGCCGGCCGGGCTGTCGAATTTCGAACCGGATGCCAATGTCCTCGCTGAAGCCCAGCGCCTGACCCGCTCGTTTTCCTACAAACCGCGCCACGGCAGCAACCCGCCAAGGCCGATTCACGGACTGTTCCTGATGGGCAGCCTCGGCACCCTGGCGCAGGCCGACCAGAGCGACATGGATGTGTGGGTCTGCCATGGGCCGGACCTGACCGAGAACGAACTCGCCGAGCTGCGCAAAAAGTGCCAGTTGCTGGAAACCTGGGCTGCCAGCCAGGGCGCCGAAGCGCACTTCTTCCTGATCGACCCGATCCGTTTCGTCCGTGGCGAGCGCGATACCCAGCTGAGTTCGGAAGATTGCGGCACCACCCAGCACTACCTGTTGCTGGACGAGTTTTACCGCACCGCGATCTGGCTCGCCGGGCGCACACCGATCTGGTGGTTGGTGCCGGTCTACGAAGAGTCGAGCTACGACCGCTACACCCATACCTTGATCTCCAAACGCTTTATCCGCGCCGATGAAACCCTCGACCTCGGCAACCTGGCCTTCATCCCGCCCGGTGAATTTATCGGCGCCGGGCTCTGGCAGTTGTTCAAGGGCATCGAGTCACCCTACAAGTCGGTACTCAAGCTGCTGCTGACAGAGGTTTACGCCAGTGAACACCCCAGGGTCCATTGCCTGAGCCTGCGCTTCAAGCAAGCGGTGTTCGCCAACCAGCTCGACCTCGACGAACTGGATCCGTATGTCGTGGTGTACCGGCGTATCGAGGAATACCTGAACGCCCGCAACGAACCGGAACGGCTGGAACTGGTGCGTCGCGCGCTGTACCTGAAGGTCAATCGTAAACTCACTGGCAACAGCCGCACCCAGAGCTGGCAGCGCTCGTTGCTCGAGCGCCTGGCCCGCGAATGGCACTGGGACCAGCGCCAACTGACCCTGCTCGACAGCCGCAGCCAATGGAAAGTCCGCCAGGTCAGCTCCGAGCGGCGGGCACTCGTCAACGAGCTGAACTACAGCTACCGCTTCCTCACCCAGTTTGCCCGTCACGAACAAACGGTCAGCCGCATCAACAAGCGCGACCTGAGTGTCCTCGGCCGTCGCCTGTACGCCGCGTTCGAGCGCAAGGCCGGCAAAGTCGAGTTCATCAACCCCGGTATCGCCCCGGACCTGGCTGAAGACACCCTGACGCTGGTGCACGCACCGAACAGGAAAGAGCCGGGGCAAAGCCAGTGGGGCTTGTACAACGGCAGCCTGACGGCACTGGAGTGGGAGCATTTCGCGCCGATCAAACGCAGTCATCACTTGCTCGAGCTGCTGACCTGGTGCCACCGCAATGGCGTGATCGACAGCAGTACCCGCCTGGCCCTGCACCCCGGCACCAGCGACTTGAGCGAATTCGAACTGTTCAACCTGCTCGGCAGCCTGCAACAGACCATCGCCCTGCCCTTGCCCACCGTCGCCGAAGAACCGCTGCTGCGCGCCAGCGTGCCGAGTGAAGTGCTGATTCTGGTGAATGTCGGCATCGATCCGCTCAAGCACCATCGCGACCTGAACATCCTGATGACTACCGAGCGCACCGACTCCCYGAGCTACGCCGGTGTCCGGGAAAACCTGGTGCTGACCCTGGACCAGGTCACGCTCAACAGCTGGAACGAAGTGCTGGTCGGTCGCTACGACGGCCCCCACGCCCTGCTCGACTGCATCCGCGATTACCTCAACAACCTGCCGGCCGGGCCACATCAGCCGAAGCTGCGGGTACGTTGCTTCTGCCATAACCGCGCGCAGTTCATCGCCCAACGAGTGGAAGAAATCCTCGATACCGCGCAGAACCTGCTGTTGAGCCGGCTCAATCATCGCTACCTGATCCAGGTCCAGCAGCACTACCACGTGCTGGAGTTGGTGTCGGGCCAGGTCCAGCACGTCGCGCTGGCTACTCTACCGACGCTGATCGATTACCTGGGCGAGGAAATGGCCAGCTACAGCCCGTTGCACCTGGATCCGAAGGCACTGGAAGACCACGACCTAGCGCTGTTCCTGCCGACGGGCCAGCCGGACTGCATACAAGTGTTCTATCGAGTCAACGAAGATCAGGCCGATCTGTACGTGCTCGATGAGTTCAATGCCCTGTGGCAGCAACGCCTGCCCTGGCATGATGAGCAAAGCCTGCTGGTGCCACTGCAGCGTTTCCTGCAATCGATCCAGTATCGCCGCGATGCCCTGTTGCCAATGGAGGCGGCCCACCCCTTGAACCTCGACACCCTGTATTGCCAGCTGCTGCCGTCAGGCCCTGGCCGGGCGCGCCGCATCGAAGCCCGGCCGACACCGCAGACGCCGGTGAACAAGCCGTTCTACGACGTGCAGGCGATCGTCGGCAAAGCCGCACCGGGTCAGGTGCAGGTGACGTTGTATTGCAATCAACGGGAGTTTTCCGAGCTGGAACATGGCGACCGGTTGTTCCGCGTGGTCGCCCGGGAAATCGTCGGGCAGCGCCGGGAGACCGAACGCTACCGCGGCTACATCACTGACCTCGACCTGTCAGGCCTGGTCGGCGAAGGGCAGAGTTCCACTCATCTGTACCTGCGCTACAAGGCTGACCTGGAACACGCATTGAACGAGGCGCTCGATCAGGTCTGAGGGGGTGTCACTCGGGGAACGCGCCGCCATTGGCCGGCTGCGATTCGACTTCCAGCAGCGTCAGCTTCAGGGTCTTGCCGCCCGGAGCCGGCCAATCGATGTGCTGGCCAACCTTCAGGCCAAGCAGCGCGCTGCCCACCGGCGCCAGGATCGAGACCTTGCCTTCGTCGGCGTTCGCATCCTTGGGGTACACCAGGGTCAGGTGGTAGTCCTTGCCACTGCCTTCTTCACGGCAATGCACACGGGAATTCATGGTCACGACATCCGCCGGCACTTCATCGTGGCCGACCAGTGTATCGGCGCGATCCAGTTCGGTTTGCAACGCGATAACGCCCGGCAGCGTGTCATCCAGGCTGTCGATCAGACGCTCCAGACGCTGAACGTCCAGACGGGTAAGTGTGATGGAAGGTGCGGTCATGATCAGGGCAGACTCCTTTCTTCTGCACGAAAAAAGCAAAACCCCGCCAGAAAAGGCGGGGTTTTCACAAGCCTCGATGGGTTGAGGCATATCCGGACACTATCACAGCTCAAAAAATATACAAGTCATGGCCCGGAGCCCTGTTTGCGCTGCGAGGCCTGCGCACAAATCACGCGTCTACGCTCGTCATCGGCCGAACGCCATTCGCGGATGTCTTCGACGTGACGGAAACAGCCCAGGCAGACTTTCCGCTCGTCCAGCCGGCACACACCGCTGCAGGGCGACGGTACCGCCGGGCTGACGTTGCTGTAGAGCGGCTTGGGAGCACGGACAGGTGCAGGCTGGGTCACGATCTCACAGGCCTTCGAAATCGAGCTCGACACCAGCCTGCTGCTGGACGATACGCTCGAGCATCTCACCCAACTGCTCTTCGCTCTTGTCGCACATCCAGCGCTCGCTTTCTTCGTCGTAGTCGAAGTGGAAACCACCGGACACCGCCGCCAGCCACAGCTGACGCAGCGGCTCCTGGCGACTGAAGATCAACTGGCTGCCGTTCTCGAACTTGACGGTCAGCACACCGGCCGAGCTTTCGAGGTCGATATCCAGGTCGCTCTCGTCAAAGATGTCCTCCAGGGTTTGCTGGGTGGCATCGACCAGGTCATGGAAACGCGCTTCGGACAAACTCATTACGGCAACCTCAAAAAGTGTCTGATCAGGCTCAAGCGCCGCAAGATACGACCGAGCCCCGTCGATTGCAAAGGATAACGACCTGTGGGAGCGATGTGCTTGCGGCCAAGCCCCGCCGGACGGGCGGTCCGTTGCATAGGCAAGCTGCCGGGTGGCCGGTATACTCCGGCGCAATTAATGCTTTTTCAAGGATTTCGCCATGAAGCGCCTGATCTCTTCCCTTGCTGCAATCGTCGCGGTTGCCTGCCTTGTGTCGGCCTGTGGTCAAAAAGGCCCGCTGTATCTGCCTGACGAAAATCAGGACCCTGCCGAGCAGGCCATATCGTCGCAACAGCAGCCTGCATCGAAAGCACACAAGCACGACGTCTACCAATAAGGGAACCTCATGGACGCTTTTAACTACCGTGACGGTGAACTGTTCGCGGAAGGTGTTGCCCTGTCTGCCATCGCCGAGCGCTTTGGTACACCGACCTACGTTTACTCCCGCGCGCACATCGAAGCCCAATACCTGGCTTACGCCGATGCACTGGCCGGCACGCCGCACCTGGTGTGCTACGCGGTCAAGGCCAACTCCAACCTGGGTGTGCTGAATGTCCTGGCGCGCCTGGGCGCCGGTTTCGACATCGTCTCCCGTGGCGAGCTGGAACGCGTACTGGCCGCTGGCGGCAGCGCCGACAAGATTGTGTTCTCCGGCGTCGGCAAGACCCGTGACGACATGCGTCGCGCACTGGAAGTCGGCGTGCACTGCTTCAACGTCGAATCCACCGACGAGCTGGAGCGCCTGCAGGTGGTCGCCGCAGAACTGGGTGTTCGCGCGCCGATTTCGCTACGCGTTAACCCGGACGTCGATGCCGGCACCCACCCGTACATTTCCACCGGTCTCAAAGAGAACAAGTTCGGCATCGCCATCGCCGACGCCGAAGACGTGTATGTGCGTGCCGCGCAACTGCCGAACCTGGAAGTGGTTGGCGTCGATTGCCACATCGGCTCGCAACTGACCACCCTGCCTCCATTCATCGACGCTCTCGACCGCCTGCTGGGCCTGGTCGACCGCCTCGGCGATTGCGGCATCTACCTGCGTCACATCGATCTCGGTGGTGGCCTGGGCGTGCGATACAAGGACGAAGAGCCGCCACTGGCTGCCGACTACATCAAGGCCGTGCGCGAGCGTCTCGACGGTCGTGACCTGGCGCTGGTGTTCGAGCCGGGCCGCTTCATCGTGGCCAACGCCGGTGTATTGCTGACCCAGGTCGAATACCTCAAGCACACCGAGCACAAAGACTTCGCCATCGTCGACGCCGCCATGAACGACCTGATCCGCCCGGCGCTGTACCAGGCCTGGATGGACGTCACTGCCGTGCGCCCGCGCACCTCCGCTGCCCGCGCCTACGACATCGTCGGCCCGATCTGCGAGACTGGCGACTTCCTGGCCAAGGATCGTCAACTTGCACTGGAAGAAGGCGACCTGCTGGCCGTGCATTCGGCCGGTGCCTACGGGTTTGTCATGAGTTCCAACTACAACACCCGCGGCCGTACCGCTGAAGTGTTGGTGGACGGTGATCAGGCATTTGAAGTGCGTCGCCGCGAGACGGTAGCCGAGTTGTTTGCTGGCGAAAGCCTGCTGCCGGAGTAAAACCATGCTGCTGCGTTTTACCAAGATGCACGGCCTGGGCAATGACTTCATGGTCCTCGACCTGGTCAGCCAGCACGCACACATTCTGCCCAAGCACGCCAAGCAATGGGGTGACCGGCACACCGGCATCGGTTTCGACCAGTTGCTGATCGTTGAAGCGCCGAGCAACCCGGACGTGGACTTCCGCTATCGGATCTTCAACTCCGACGGTTCCGAAGTGGAACAGTGTGGCAACGGTGCGCGCTGTTTCGCCCGCTTCGTACTGGACAAGCGCCTGACCGCAAAACGGCAGATCCGCGTCGAGACCAAAAGCGGCGTCATCGAACTGGACGTGCGAAACGACGGCCAGATCAGCGTCAATATGGGCGCCCCGCGTCTGGTGCCTGCGGATATTCCGTTCCAGGCGCCGGAGCAGGCCAAGAGTTATCAGGTCGACGTCGACGGCATCCCGGTCGATCTGGCTGCCGTGTCCATGGGCAACCCCCATGCCGTGCTGCGGGTCAGCGATATCAACAATGCGCCGGTGCATGAACTGGGGCCGAAAATCGAACATCACCCGCGCTTCCCGGCACGGGTCAATGTCGGTTTTCTCCAGGTCATCGACCGGAGCCGCGCGCAGTTGCGCGTCTGGGAGCGTGGAGCCGGGGAAACCCAGGCTTGCGGAACCGGCGCCTGTGCCGCCGCAGTGGCCGCGATCAGCCAGGGGTGGATGGATTCGCCGCTATTGATCGACCTGCCAGGCGGGCGTCTCTCCATCGAATGGGCAGGCCCTGGCCAACCGGTGATGATGACCGGCCCGGCAGTGCGCGTATATGAAGGACAAGTGCGTCTTTGAGTGAGCGAAATCCATGACCGACAAGCCTCAGGTACCCGCACGACAAGCTGACGAATCACCGTCCGAAAGCCTGGAGGCGGCGGCTGTTGCCGCGTACCTGGAGGCTCATCCGGACTTCTTCGTCGAGCACGAAGAACTGCTCCCGTCCCTGCGTATTCCCCATCGACGCGGCGATACCGTGTCGCTGGTCGAACGTCAGATGACCATCCTGCGCGACCGCAACATTGAACTGCGTCATCGCCTGTCGCATTTGATGGACGTGGCCCGGGACAACGACCGGCTGTTCGAAAAGACCCGTCGCCTGATCCTGGCGTTGATGGATGCCGCCAGCCTGGAAGACGTGGTGATGTGCGTCGAAGACAGCCTGCGCCAGGAGTTCCAGGTGCCCTTCGTCAGCCTCATCCTGCTCGGCGACAACGCCATGCCGGTCGGCCGCTGGGCCACTCACGACGAAGCACAAGTGGCCATCGGCGGCTTGCTCTCGGAAGACAAAAGCGTCAGCGGCAGCCTGCGCGAGCACGAACTGGACTTCCTGTTCGGTGAAGAACAGCGCAAGCAGATTGGCTCCACCGCCGTCGTTGTCATCAGCCACCAAGGCATCCACGGCATCCTGGCCATCGCCAGCCGTGATCCGCAGCACTACAAAAGCTCGGTGGGCACCCTGTTCCTGAGCTACATCGCTGAAGTCATGGGTCGCGTGTTGCCACGGGTCAACAACTCCCTGCGCTCGGTACGCTGAACATGGAACGACAACTGGACGCTTACTGCGAACACCTGCGCAGTGAGCGGCAGGTGTCGCCGCACACGCTATCGGCCTACCGCCGCGACCTCGATAAAGTGCTGGGCTGGTGCGTCAAACAGAACATCGGCAGCTGGGCGGCGCTGGACATCCAGCGCCTGCGCAGCCTGATTGCCCGCTTGCATGCCCAGGGCCAATCGTCCCGCAGCCTGGCGCGATTGCTGTCGGCCGTTCGCGGGCTCTATCATTACCTGAACCGCGAAGGCCTGTGCGACCACGATCCGGCCAATGGCCTCGCGCCGCCCAAAGGCGAACGCCGCCTGCCGAAAACCCTCGACACCGACCGCGCACTGCAACTGCTTGAGGGCGGGGTCGAGGATGACTTTCTGGCACGTCGGGACCAGGCGATTCTGGAGCTGTTCTATTCCTCCGGGCTGCGGTTGTCGGAGTTGACGGGGCTCAATCTCGACCAGCTCGACCTGGCTGACGGTATGGTCCAGGTACTCGGCAAAGGCAGCAAGACCCGTCTGCTGCCGGTAGGAAAAAAGGCCCGCGAAGCCCTGGAGCAGTGGTTGCCACTGCGGGCCATGGCCAACCCGGCAGACGATGCGGTGTTTGTCAGCCAACAAGGTCGCCGTCTCGGTCCGCGGGCGATCCAGGTGCGGGTCAAGGCTGCCGGCGAACGCGAATTGGGGCAAAACCTGCATCCGCACATGCTGCGGCACTCCTTCGCCAGCCATTTACTGGAGTCCTCCCAGGACCTGCGCGCGGTGCAGGAACTGCTCGGACACTCGGACATCAAGACCACGCAGATCTACACCCACCTGGACTTCCAGCATCTGGCAGCGGTCTACGACAGCGCCCACCCACGGGCCAAACGCATGAAAGGCGACGATTCATGAGTATTCAGTTGATCACCTTCGACCTCGACGACACCCTGTGGGACACCGCCCCCGTGATCGTCAGTGCCGAAGCCGTTTTGCGTGAGTGGCTGACCGAGCACGCGCCCAACCTTGGGGCTGTGCCGGTAGAGCATCTGTGGGCTATTCGCGAGCGTGTATTGAGCAACGAGCCAAGCCTCAAGCACCGCATCAGCGCGTTGCGTCGGCGGGTGCTGTTCCATGCGCTGGAAGAGTCCGGTTACGGGCATGACGAGGCGTCGGATCTGGCGGACAAGAGTTTTGAAGTGTTTCTGCACGCCCGCCATCAGATCGATGTGTTTCCGGAGGTCGAACCGACCCTGGAAATCCTCGCCAACCATTACGCCCTTGGCGTGGTCACCAATGGCAACGCCGATGTGCGTCGACTGGGCCTGGCGGATTACTTCAAATTTGCGCTGTGCGCCGAAGACATCGGCATCGCCAAACCCGATGCGCGACTGTTCCAGGAGGCCTTGCGGCGCGGTGGTGCGACCGCTGAATCGGCGGTGCACATTGGCGATCATCCAGGCGATGACATTGCCGGTGCGCAGCAGGCGGGAATGCGGGCGATCTGGTTCAACCCGGCGGGCAAGGTCTGGGAAGCCGAGCGCTTGCCCGATGCGGAGATTCGCAGCCTGACCGATTTGCCGGCGTTGCTGGCGAGTTGGAACAAGACTTTGGCCTGACACAAAACCTGTGGGAGCGAGCTTGCTCGCGATAGCGGTGGATCAGCTGACATAAATCGTGAATGTAATGCCCCCATCGCGAGCAAGCTCGCTCCCACAGGGATTACCACACATTCTGAAATTTGTTTCAGGCACGAAAAAGCCCGCAGCGACGGCGGGCTTTTTCAGCAAGCAGGTAGCAGCCTCAGATAGGCCGGCTGCCGTACTTGTTGTCAGGTTTCTTGGGCGGATCGGCGACCACATTGGCCTCCACTTCCTGCACCTTGCCACCCTTGGCCAAAAACTCC
This sequence comes from Pseudomonas sp. P5_A2_2, assembly GCF_054177685.1. Taxonomy (NCBI): domain Bacteria; kingdom Pseudomonadati; phylum Pseudomonadota; class Gammaproteobacteria; order Pseudomonadales; family Pseudomonadaceae; genus Pseudomonas; species Pseudomonas sp. P5_A2_2. The sequence continues at coordinate 24,302 of NZ_JBGCUL010000012.1, read as the reverse complement.
TCCATGGCCCGCGCGAGAGCATCGCGTTCCTTGTTCTTGGCTTCGACACTCGGCAACTCATCGATCGATACCGCTGCCTTGGCCTTGCCTTTGGCGGTCGGAACCGGCGCATCACCGCCGTCGTCTTCAGCGACGTCTTCCGCCGCAGCTTCCAGACCTTCTTCGGTTTCGTCTTCGTCGCCTACTTCGAGGTCGTCGTTTTCCAGATCATCGTCGCTCATGTTCTACCTCATGACTTGCGAAAAGCAGATTAGTTATAGCCCAGCTTTGCCCTCTGTCGAAGGCTGCCGGAAAAAAATCAACAGCCGCTGCTGACCAGCGGTTATGCCCCTTCACCGTGCACGGTGGCGAGGACTTTACGGGCACCGCCATGATCACGGTGCTCGCCCAGGTAAACGCCTTGCCAGGTTCCCAACGCCAACCGGCCCGCCGAAATCGGCAAACTGAGCTGACAGCCAAGCACGCTGGCCTTGAAATGCGCCGGGAGGTCGTCCAGGCCTTCGTCGTTATGCTCATAGCCGCCTGTTCCTTGTGGGATCAGACGATTGAAAAATCGTTCGAAGTCGCGACGTACCGCCGGATCGGCGTTCTCGTTGATGGTCAACGACGCCGAGGTATGCTGCAGCCACAAATGCAACAGACCGACCCGACACGCCTTGAGTTCAGGCAAGCCGGCGAGTAACTCGTCCGTTACCAGATGAAAGCCCCGGGGCCTCGCCCGCAAGGTAATCAGAGTCTGTTGCCACATACAGTTCTCCGCACGTTCGGGGCGCATTCTAGCGCGCTCTGGGAAAAAACAAAGGCCCTAATATTCCTTCATTCCTGTAAGCCTTCGACCGCACAAAAACACCCGGCGCAAACATCGCAAAACCTATAGGAAAAAACCTTTCAGCTCAGCTTTCAATGACAAATTCCAGACAAAAAAATGCCCGGCAAGCCGGGCAAGTTTTTTACGGGCGTGCTTACAAGTTGTAGCCGCGCTCGTTGTGAAGCGCCAGATCGATGCCGACCGCTTCTTCTTCTTCGTTGATGCGCAGGCCCATGACCGCATCCAGCACCTTGAGGATGATGAATGTGGCGATCGCGGTGTAGATCACCGTAAAGCCCACGCCTTTGCACTGAATCCACACTTGTGCGGCGATGTCGGTGACAGTGCCGAAGCCGCCCAGGGACGGCGCAGCGAACACACCAGTCAGGATTGCGCCGAGGATACCGCCGATACCGTGCACACCGAAGGCGTCCAGGGAGTCGTCATAGCCGAGCTTGCGCTTCAGGGTGGTCGCGCAGAAGAAGCACACCACGCCAGCCGCCAGACCGATGACCAGCGCGCCCATCGGGCCAACGGTGCCGGCAGCCGGGGTGATTGCCACCAGACCGGCAACCACGCCAGATGCGATACCCAATGCGCTAGGTTTGCCGTGGGTGACCCACTCGGCAAACATCCAGCCCAGTGCCGCAGCGGCGGTTGCGATTTGCGTCACCAGCATCGCCATACCGGCGGTGCCGTTGGCCGCAGCGGCGGAACCGGCGTTGAAACCGAACCAGCCGACCCACAGCATGGCCGCGCCCATCAGGGTGTAACCGAGGTTGTGCGGCGCCATCGGCGTGGACGGGAAACCTTTGCGCTTGCCCAGCACCAGGCAGGCAACCAGACCGGCCACACCGGCGTTGATGTGCACCACGGTGCCGCCGGCGAAGTCCAGAACGCCCCAGTCCCACAACAGGCCACCGTTACCGGACCAGACCATGTGCGCAATCGGCGCGTAAACCAGGGTGAACCACACGCCCATGAAGACCAGCATCGCGGAGAACTTCATCCGCTCGGCGAAGGCGCCGACGATCAACGCCGGGGTGATGATCGCGAAGGTCATCTGGAAGGTGACGAACACCGCCTCCGGGAACAGCGCCGCAGGCCCGGTCAGGCTGGCTGGCGTGATGCCGGCGAGGAATGCCTTGCCCATGCCGCCGACGAACGAGTTGAAGTTGACGACGCCCTGCTCCATGCCCGTGGTGTCGAACGCGATGCTGTAGCCATAAATGACCCACAGGACGCTGATCAGACCGGTAATGGCGAAGCACTGCATCATCACGGAAAGAATGTTTTTCGACCGAACCATACCGCCGTAGAACAGCGCGAGGCCGGGAATGGTCATGAACAGCACCAAGGCTGTCGAGGTCATCATCCAGGCGGTGTCGCCGGAGTTGAGGACTGGGGCCGCCACTTCGTCTGCCGCCATGGCCAGGCTGGGCATTACGAGGGACAACAGGGCTCCTAGCCCTGCGAATTTACGCAGAGTCATATTGTTTTCTCCTGGGGCGTTGGGTTTGTGGCCGCTTAGATTGCGTCGGTATCGGTTTCGCCGGTACGGATGCGAATCGCCTGTTCCAGATTGACCACGAAGATCTTGCCGTCACCGATCTTGCCGGTGTTGGCCGCCTTGGTGATGGCCTCGATTACCCGGTCCAGATCCTTGTCGTCGATGGCGACGTCGATCTTCACCTTGGGCAGGAAATCGACCACGTATTCCGCGCCGCGATACAGCTCGGTGTGACCCTTCTGCCGACCAAAGCCTTTGACTTCAGTGACGGTAATGCCCTGCACGCCGATCTCGGACAGCGACTCGCGTACGTCGTCCAGCTTGAACGGCTTGATGATGGCAGTGACTAGCTTCATGAAAACTCTCTCCCGAATTGGTGGACTTGCCCCAGGAAAACAAACCCGTCTCAAGTCTAAGCGCAGTGCCTGGCTTTGTAACGCATCGTCGGCCTTACCTGCCCGTCCGACGCCAGCTAACCGCTCCTTGCGAAACACTCCCCGCGTTCCGCCTGGCGCACTGCATTCGTCACAGCGACTGCATCAGTGCATGGGTTACCAGCATCTAAGCAGAAAGCTTGCCATCTCCACAAAACTGACTGTTTTCAAGTCTTTACCGGCGGATAGTGAATACTTAGCGACAACACCCGGCACGTTACGCACAACAACGGTGCGAGGCCGTCCGTCCCCATGCGCGAAAAGCGTGCACCGCTTGCCCGCGAAAATGACTATAGACACTGCGTGGTACACTGCCCGTCATTGTTTCCAGGACATTGCCCATGCTCGCGCCAAAAGACTTCCTCGACGCCCTGACCGGCACCGCCTCCCGCCTCTTCAGCGGCGAYACGCCTCTGCCGAAAGCTGAAATCGAAAGCCAGTTCAAAATGTTGCTGCAGAGCGGCTTCAGCAAACTGGATCTGGTGAGTAGGGAAGAATTCGATAGCCAGATGGTTGTATTGGCACGCACGCGGGCTCGGCTGGAAAGTCTTGAAGCGAAAGTCGCCGAGCTTGAAGCGAAGCTCAATCCACCAGCCGAGTAACACCACGATCCCTGTGGGAGCGAGCCTGCTCGCAATTGAAGGTCGGAACGACCTTGCGCTTCACCTGTAGAGCTGCCGCAGGCTGCGATCTTTTGATCTCAAGCCCCGCAACAATCCCGGCAACGTCCTACAAAAATCACACCGCCGTCCGATTGCGTCGCGAAGTATCCGATCTCTAAGCTCATCCCCAGCTGAATATTCAGCACCGGGTTTGGCGACCTGGATAGCATCCGACGCACTGCGACCACATTCGATTCAGGGAATTATCCCATCTCGAATTATGGCGGCTGTGCGTGGGAGACCTTCAGGTCTGCCGGTTTGTCCGGATGCACCGGTTCGCCAACCCGCGCGCAGCTGCCACCCTTTCGTTTGGCGACGAACAGAGGCAGCTTCCTTCATACGCATCCGGAGTTGCAAAATGAAAGAAAGCTATCTAATCCCTCATGTCTTCACCCGCCACAAGCTCCACCTCCACGCCCTCCTGATACAAAACCAACCTTGGTTCAGCGCCCGCGACCTGGGCCGTCTGCTACGCATCTACCTCAACGACCGCCAACTCCGAAAACTCGATCCCGACCAATACCAAACAGCCAAAACCCTAATCCACGGACACATCGAAAACACCCTGCTGATCAGCGAATCCGGCGTCTACGCCATGCTCGTCTATCACTACTGCCCCGAGTACCGAGCGTTACGTGAATGGCTCACCCACGAAGTTGTTCCCGCCCTGCGAGATGCCCAATACCCCACCACAACCGAACGCCCGCAACTGAGCCTGCTCAACTGGCCGGAAATGTCGTTGAGTTTGCTGCACTGGAACAACCAGCCGTGGATTCGGTTGCAGGATGTGCCGCAACTATTGCCTGATCCGGTTACTCCCAGGCCTGCTATCAATGCGCCTTGGTGGAAAAGAGCCGCGAAGATGCTTCACGCATTCTGAATAAAAAACCCCACGCTTTCGGCGTGGGGTTCAATAAATCCAAGACAACAATCAGGCGCAGTGCGCAAGTCGCTCAACCTGATCCCGGATCGCAGCCCCTCGTTCGATTTCGGCTTTGCGCAAATCGTAAGTCGATTGCAGGTCCAGCCAAAACTCAGGGGTCGTGTCCAGACAAATAGAAAGCCTGAGAGCCATATCAGCACTGATTCCTCGACGCTGGAGCACGATATCGTTCACCGTGGGTGTCGAAACGCTCAGCGCTCTGGCCAATGCTGCAGCCRTAAGGCTCAGAGGCTCCAGGTATTCCTCTTTGAGGATCTCGCCAGGGTGAACCGGGCGCATACCATTCTTAGTCATTACTCACATCAGTGATAATCGACGAATTCGACATTCTCTGGTCCGCTAGCCCCCCCCAAATGAAGCAAATTCGCCATTGAGCGTTGATACGGATGCTGTACTGACCTTTTCGATTTCCCTCCAACGCTTCCAGGCGATTATCCGGTGGAGATCGAAGATCTACGTGGGAGCGAGCCTGCTTGCGATAAAGTCGGAACGACCTTCAGATTTACCTGTAGGAATTGCCGAGCCTGAGATCTTTCCGCCCGCAGTAATCCCGGCAATGCCCTACAACKTTCTCGTCCGCGGTCTGATTGCGCCTCAAAGCCACCCTTTCTAAGCTCACTTCTCAAAGCGCGAGCGCTGCACTCGCTCGGAAAAAATTCAGTCCAGCTTGAATAATGGATTATGACAAGTGCGATACACCCAAAGGAATGTTCATAACACCACAAGGAGCAATGCCCATGGAAACCTATAAGGCTCTGATTGCCGCTTTCACATTGACTGCACTTTATACAGGCCCAGTTGTCGCGGGACCACCTGTAACGGTCACATTTAAGAATCTTGGAACCCAGACTGCAACGTACACCCCTATATCCAACAACGAAGCTATAACGAAAGCAAACGCATCACCTACTCCACAAGCGTCCGTGATCGCAAATAGCACAGACACCTACACCATACAAAGCCTGATATCGCCTGATTACAACCATGCTAACTTACGATATCAAATTGGCAACAAAAAATGCGTTTACCTGGCTACATTTGTGGCCGCTACTGGCTCAGGCGCGAGCAAAATTCCAAAATGGAATAATACGGCCACACCTAGTGGCGGGGCCACCTGCACCATAAAAGTGACTAAAACAAATCCGTCCTCCTATGCTTGGTCAGTAGAAATCACCATGAAGTAAAGCATATAGCGACCTCTAAGGTGCGCGTAAGGTTTTGCTAAAGCATCAACATCATTAGACGATATATCATATTTTAGTCTTCGAGCAGGGAGTGGCAATAAATGGTTAATTCACCAATCAACTTTGCAGCTAACAGCGGCACAGCGCTGGCTGGAGCAAAAACATTGACAGCGACTCCCAGCAAAACACCAGCTGTCAACCAAAGCACACCCCAAGGCCCATCTGGCGACGTACGAGACAGCAGTACCGTTTCCACGCTAGCGAACCAGTTGAGCGAAGCCTCAGTACGCGCACAGGCCCGGGATGTGCGCCTCACTAGAGCGGAACTGGGTTCGATGGCTAGAAATACACTCAACGAGTTGGAGAGCGCCAATTACACTGCCAACAAATCAAAATACGATGCTGAAGCTCCCGACTCAGATAACCCCACATTATTAGCGCGTGCCAAAAATGCAACACAGTATACAAACGGGCTCGGCAGAAATCCGTTTTCTGGAATGCCCATGGATCAACTAGCCTTAATCACTTACGATGACAGCGACACCTTTACCGTCAATGAAAGACGGGCAGCACTGGAAGAATCAGCCAAACAAGAGTACGCATGGCGAAAGAAAGTGGTGGCCGAAGCAGAATATGAATATAACAACACTGGAAAGCTCACCAAATTCTTCCAAAGTGTCCTCGACCATTACAAGGGTCTGCCCCCAGTGGAGCAAGCTCAGTATCCAAACAACTACGAAACCAAGCTTAATGACTGGATAGATTTGGACTTCAACTATTTTACGCATATCGCGGAAGGTAAAAACAAGATGGATACCGAGAGCTTCACCAGAAAAATCATAGAGGGTGACAGCAGCTTGTTCGACAACATAATTCCTTCCAAAGAAACTGTCGCAACATAAGTTATTTTATTTTACAAACTGAATAAATCCGAGAGGTCAAATACGTGCGATAAGTTTCGCAGGCGATCCTTATGCAATTCGCAAACGGTGTTGAGGAGTGCGATTGCTCAGGAGATGGGTTTGCCACCGCAGCCGAACGCAGCGTTTGGCTGCTGTTAAAGATCGTGGCTTCTGCAACATTCTGCGAACGTTTCCCTACTCTCCGACCAGACTCCACGACTACCCTTCAACAACCCGCAGGAAGCGGCCCCGTTTAGCTCAAGGAACGACCATGTCCCTCTCCATCGTACACAGCCGCGCTCAGGTCGGCGTGGAAGCGCCAGCCGTCACTGTTGAAGTCCATCTGGCTAATGGCTTGCCGTCGCTGACCATGGTCGGCCTGCCCGAGGCGGCAGTGAAGGAAAGCAAGGACCGAGTGCGCAGTGCGATCATCAATTCGGGGCTGCAATTTCCGGCGCGACGCATCACGTTGAATCTGGCGCCGGCGGATTTGCCTAAGGATGGCGGGCGATTCGATCTGGCGATTGCCCTGGGGATTCTCTCGGCCAGCGTGCAGGTGCCGACGCTGACACTGGATGATGTGGAGTGTTTGGGCGAGTTGGCGCTTTCCGGCGCAGTGCGGCCGGTCCGCGGGGTGTTACCGGCGGCATTGGCGGCGCGCAAGGCCGGGCGCTGGTTGATGGTACCGCAGGCGAATGCCGAGGAGGCCTGCCTGGCGTCGGGGTTGAAGGTCATCGCAGTGGACCATCTGCTGCAGGCAGTGGCGCATTTCAATGGGCACACACCTATCGAGCCTTACGTTTCCAATGGGTTGCTCTACGCCAGCAAACCCTATCCCGACTTGAATGAAGTTCAGGGGCAAATGGCAGCCAAACGCGCACTGCTGATTGCGGCAGCGGGTGCACATAACCTGCTGTTCAGCGGGCCACCGGGTACGGGCAAGACGCTATTGGCGAGCCGATTGCCAGGGCTGCTGCCACCTCTGGCCGAGAACGAAGCACTGGAAGTTGCAGCGATTCAATCGGTCGCCAGTTGTGTGCCGCTGAGTCATTGGCCGCAACGACCGTTTCGCCAACCTCATCACTCTGCCTCCGGCCCGGCACTGGTGGGCGGCGGTTCGAAACCGCAACCCGGCGAAATCACCCTCGCTCACCATGGCGTGCTGTTCCTCGATGAACTCCCGGAATTTGATCGCAAGGTATTGGAGGTGTTGAGAGAGCCACTGGAGTCCGGCCACATCGTGATTTCCCGCGCCAAGGACCGCGTGCGTTTTCCGGCGCGCTTTCAACTGGTCGCCGCGATGAATCCCTGCCCCTGTGGATATCTTGGCGAACCGAGCGGCCGTTGCTCCTGTACACCGGACATGGTTCAGCGCTATCGCAACAAGTTGTCCGGGCCCTTGCTGGACCGCATCGACCTGCACCTGACCGTAGCCCGGGAAAGCACGGCGCTGAATCCGATCAAAACCGGTGACGACACAACCAGCGCTTCTGCCCTGGTCGCCCAGGCAAGGGAGCGCCAGCAACAACGCCAGGGCTGCGCCAACGCCTTTCTCGACCTGCCAGGGCTACGCCAGCATTGCGCGCTGTCCAAAGCAGATGAAGGCTGGCTGGAAAGCGCCTGCGAGCGACTGACCCTTTCGCTTCGTGCTGCTCACCGTCTACTGAAAGTCGCCCGTACCCTGGCGGATCTGGAACAAGTAGACGCTATCGGTCGCAGCCACGTAGCCGAAGCACTGCAATATCGGCCATCAGCCTCCAGCTAGAGACTCGACAGATTGGCATCGAGTGCGCCCGTACATCCCGGGTGCCTTGCCGCGCGACTGGTTTTTCGCCCAATGATGACATCAGCCTGGTAGTAGCCCGGGGTAACAGGGTTAACGATAGACAGGATGACGGCGGCAGAGCTCCACCACTTGTTCGCGCACGTGGTGCCCGACCCTCTCGCTGTCGCCGTTTTCCAGGGCGTCCAGTACGTCGCACAACCAGCCCGCCAATTGTTCACATTCGATCACGCCGAAACCACGGGTGGTGATGGCTGGGGTACCGATGCGCAGCCCGGAGGTCACGAACGGTGAGCGCGGGTCATTGGGCACCGAGTTTTTATTTGCAGTGATATAGGCACTACTCAGGGCTGCATCGGCTTCCTTGCCGGTGTAAGTCCTGTCGGACAGGTCGATTAGCATCATATGGTTATCGGTGCCACCGGAAACGATCTTGTAACCGCGTTCTTGCAGCACGGCCGCCATGGCCCGGGCGTTGATCACCACTTGGGTCTGATAGGTTTTGAACTCGGGCCTCAGTGCTTCCTTGAAGGCGACGGCCTTGGCGGCGATCTGGTGCATCAATGGGCCACCCTGGACACCCGGGAATACCGCAGAATCGAGCTTTTTGTAGAACGCTTCATCTTGCCCCTTGGACAATATCAAGCCACCCCGTGGGCCCCGCAGGGTCTTGTGCGTGGTGCTGGTGACCACATGGGCGTGCGGCAATGGGTCCGGGTATTCTCCCGCGGCGACCAACCCTGCGACGTGGGCCATGTCGACCCAGAAAATGGCCCCGACCTTGTCGGCAATGGCCCGCATGCGCGCCCAGTCCTTGTACCGGGAGTAGGCGGAAAAACCACCGATCAGCATCTTCGGCCGGGTTTCCAGGGCGATACGCTCCATCTCGTCGTAGTCGAGAAGGCCCGTCTGCGGGTCAAGGCCATAAGGAACGATCTTGTAATGACGGCCCGAGAAGTTTGAAGGGTTACCGTGGGTCAGGTGGCCGCCTTGGGCCAGGTTCATGCCCATCACCGTGTCGCCGGGATTGATCAGTGCCAGGAATACCGCGGCGTTCGCCTGCGCACCTGCATGCGGTTGTACGTTGGCGTAGTCGCAGTTGAACAGGGCCTTGACCCGCTCGATGGCCAGGCGTTCGGCCACATCGACATACTCACAGCCGCTGTAGTAGCGCTTGCCTGGATAACCTTCGGCGTATTTATTGGTGAGCACGGTGCTCTGGATTTTCATCACCAAAGGGCTGGCGTAATTTTCGGAAGCGATCAGTTCGACGTGGTCTTCCTGACGATGTTCTTCGTTATGAATCGCCTCACACAGCTCGGCGTCGAATGCTTCAAGGGTCAGCGTTGAGTCGTACATCGGATTGGCTTCCTGTAGAGCTGGATCAAAGATGTTAAGGGGGTGTCAGCGGCGACTACTCATCACTTCCCGGACAGGCATCCGCGGTCGGCCAGTAGTAGGCATCCGGCATGGCACGTGCGCCGAAGATGGCCTGACCGACACGTACCACAGTGGCCCCTTCTTCAATGGCGACTTCGAAATCACCGGACATGCCCATGGACAGTTCCTCCAGCCCGACGCCCGCCGGAGCGTGCTGGCGCAAACGCTCGCGCAATTCGCGCAGCCGTACAAAGCAAGGGCGGACACGGACCACGTCGGCCGAAAACAGCGCCAGCGTCATCAACCCGCGTACTCGTAACGCCGAGAACGTCGGCAGGGTGTACAAAAAGTCCGCGACGGCTTCGGGCGCCAAGCCATATTTGCTGGCTTCACCGGAGGTATTGACCTGAATGAACACATCCAGTTGGCGCCCCTCGATGTGCAGGCGACGATCCAGGGCCTCGGCCACTCGCAGGCTGTCCAGCGCCTGAAACTCACTGGCAAAACGCGCCACCTGCTTGGCCTTGTTGATTTGCAGGTGGCCGATAACCGACCATTGCAGGTCGGCAATGTCGCTCATGGCTTGCCACTTGCGCTGAGCTTCCTGCACCTTGTTCTCACCGAGCAGGCGGCAGCCGGCGGCGTAGGCCAGACGCAGATGAGCTTCGTCAAAGGTTTTGCTGACCGGCAACAGACGCACACTCGCCGGGTCACGTCCGACCCGCTGACAGGCGTTAGTGATTCGCTGCTGCACGGCCGCCAGGTTGCGGCGAAAATCTTCGACGCTGGTGGCCTGTGGGTAACGGCCATGACGCTCGTGCAGGGTGACGGTTTCTTCCAGTTGATCGAGCATCAATGGGTGACTCCTTTGGTCGTCACAACAGCGTCGGCAGCCGGAATGACCACCGTCTCACGACGCGGTAAACGGGCATTGAGCAAGGCGTAGGCCGCCAGACCGATCAGCACCCCCCAGAACGCCCCACCAACCCCCAGCAAGGTGATGTTCGCGGCGGATGCCAGAAAGGTGATCAGCGAGGCTTCGCGGGTTTTGACGTCGGCCATGGCGCTGGCCAGGCTGGCGCCGATAGTGCCGAGCAGGGCCAGCCCGGCCAGCGTCGTAATGAAGGTGGCCGGTAWTGCCATGAACACTGCGGCGAGGGTCACCCCGAAAATCCCTACGAAGATGTAGAACACGCCTGCGGCAACCCCGGCGATCCATCGCTTGGACGGATCCTCCGAGGCTTCTTTACCGGTGCAGATGGCCGCCGTGATGGCCGCAATGTTGAAGGCATGACAACCGAATGGCGCCATCAGCAAGGAGCCCAGCCCCGTGACAGTCAGGATGGGATTAGCGCTGGTACTGAAGCCATCGTTGCGCAGCACCAGCATGCCTGGCATGTATTGGCCGGTGAGGGTGATCAGGAACAGCGGCAGTGCCACACTGAGCAGCGCATTGATCGAAAACTCAGGCTGGGTGAATACCGGTGCCGCGAATTGCAGCGCCAGCCCCGACAGCTCTACACGGCCCTGCGTCAGAAGAAACGCCAGCCCCAGCACCAGAATGCCCACCACCGCATAGCGCGCGGTAAAGCGCTTGAGCACAACGTAAGCGGCAATCAGCAACCCGACCAACACTGGGTCAAGGCTCATGCCACCAAACGCGCCAATACCGAACTGCAGCAAGATACCGGCCAGCAGGCCCGCAGCCACACCCGGCGGTATCAGGCGAATGACTTTTTCGAAGCAGCCGGACAAACCCAGCAGCACGAAGGCGGCGGCTGAAATGATGTACGCACCTACTGCCTCGGCGTAGGGCGTATTGGACAGTGCGACGACCAGAAAGGCTGCGGCGGGCGTTGACCAGGCAGTGATGATCGGTTCACGACTCACCCAACTGAGAAACAGCCCGGTAATACCCACGCCAATTGACACCGACCATACCCACGACGCCGTCATCTCGGGGCTGAGCCCGGCAACCTTGGCAGCCTGAAAGACCAGGATAAACGTGCCGCCATAGTTGACGATGACTGAAATCAGCCCGGCGACAATCGGATGCAGAAGGTCGCGTGGACGCAGGGGCGATGGGAATGCTGTAGAAGACATGATTGCTTTGCTCCTTGCAAAACGAGGCGCTGGCTTCGGTGAGGGGTGATTTATAGCGCTGAAATGGCACGTTTCGTCCCTACACTTTCTCGCTGAGGAGCAGACCACTTACCGGACCGCTTGCTGTGACTGAAGCGATCCTTGCCTCAGCCATGCACGCGGGCAAAACCCTTCATGAAGTCGGTCAACCCCTGTTCAAAATTGCTCGCAATGCACGTGATCGCCGAGCGCAAAGGCAGTGGCGAGCGGCGGATTCTACGGATAGGATGGCCTGCCTTTGCAGGCCAATTTATTAAGATCAGGCAGACCGCATGGCGAACACGTTCGAGCTGGAAACGCTGAAAATGCGCCTCAACGATGTTGAGTTTCAGCTGTTGGATCTGCACCAACGGATTCAGCGCGCATTGCGGGCATTGATCCTCGAGGGTGCCCTTGACCCGGGCTTGAAGCTGCCCGCGACCCGGGGCCTGGCCAAGTCACTCGGGATCGCCCGCGATACCGTGGAGAACGCTTACGTGCAACTGCACCGGGACGGTTTTATCGTGCGGCGCGAGGGGTCGGGCAGTTATGTCTGCCAAACGCTGGGCACCGAATTGCGCGGTGCGACGCGCCGACGCATCAAGGCACAAGCGGTCAAAAGCAGCCAGGCGGCACCGGGGGCGGGGTTGAGCCAGCGCGGGCGGATGATCCTCGACAGTGGCGGCGTGAACGATCAGCAGGTGATCAAGGCATTTGCGACCGGCCTGCCGGAAACCCGCACCTTCCCCACCGATGTCTGGGAGCGCCTGCAGCGCCAGGTGATGAAGGACTATCGCGCCAACGTGCTGTTGCACGGCGACCCGCAAGGCGCCGAGCCGCTACGCAAGGCCATCGCCACCTACTTGAACCTCGAGCGCGGGGCCAAATGCTCTCCCGACCAGATCATGGTGCTGAGCAGCACTCGCCAGGCCCTCTTTCTGTGTGCGCAGTTGCTGGTGGATGCCGGTAAACCGATCCTGCTGGAAAACCCGGGTTACTATGGCGCCAGGAAAGCCTTTGAAACCGCCGAGACCAAGGTCCTGCCTATCGATGTCGATGAACTGGGCATACGCACCGACCTGCTGTACGCCGACCGCAGCGGCGCCAATTGCGTCTATGTCACGCCGTCTCATCAATACCCCACCGGCGCGACCTTGCCGCTGGAACGTCGTCTTGAGCTGATCAACTGGGCAGCAGAAAAGGGCAAGTGGGTTATCGAAGATGACTATGACAGCGAGTTTCACTACGACGGGCAGCCGACCGCCTGCGTGCAGGGCCTGGACAAATATCAGCGCACCCTCTATTTGGGTACCTTCAGCAAGACCCTCTACCCCGGCCTGCGAATGGGTTACATGGTACTGCCCTACGAGTTGATCAAAGCCTTCACCTACGCGCGCAGCATGATGGACGGCCATACACCACAGATCCTGCAACTGACCCTGGCGCGTTTTATGGAAGACGGCCATTACAACGCCCATGTCCGGGCCATGCGCAAGCTCTATGCCGGGCGCCGATCCATCATGCTCGACGCCATTGGCAAGCACCTGGACGGCATCGTCACCGCCTTGCGCCCCCAAGGCGGACTGCAAATTCCCTGCCTGCTGCACGATGGCTGGTCGGAAGAGAAAACCATCCGCCAAGCAGCCAGCGCTGGCGTGCAGCTTTCCGGCCTCAGCCGGCTATACGCCGGCGATCAGGAGAAAAAACAAGGTTGGTTATTGGGCTACTCGTCCTTGACCGCTTATGAAATCGAAGCGGCCATGCTGCGCCTGGCCAATGCGCTGAAAACCAGGTAGGGCAGTGTCAAGCGGCTTTTTGGGAGGCTTGTGCATTCCCCCGCCGCCAACTGCCCGTCAATCCGACTCGTTCTCCCGTCAGAGCCGTCCGCCAAAACGGGACATCACCCCTTGCTGAGATCAACCAACGGCGTCTGCCGCACCTCAGTCTCCCGCCCACCTTGAATCTCGCTCACCTGCTTCAGCGCCTTATCCACAGCGGTCTTATCCGCCAGCAAGCTGTAGCTGATGCGGAACTGCTTGTGCTCCTTCGGCCCAATCGTCGGCACCAGGTTTAGTGGCCGCTGATACCGGCGGTTGTAGGAAAAACTCGTGCCTGGCTCCAGCCCCGTGACATAGCCCTGCCCTTGGGTATCGGTGTTTTTCCACAGGGAGAACACGGGCAGTGTTTGCGTGTTGAAGCCGACCGAGACGCCCAGGCTACCGGCCTTGTTATGCAGGACGGTCAATGTATCGCCCTTGGCATCGGCGTACGGCACCACGTTGTAGACGGTTTCGTCGTAGTCCTTGGTCGGTGCGCGGTAGGTTTGCCAGTCCGGCAGATCGCCTTTGGCTTTGTCGTTGAACGGCGACACCTGTTTCACCGGCGCGGCGAAGCGGGCGCCCTGCTCCAGGAACGGCGTGCTGAAGTTGCTGTGATACAGCGCCTGGTATTCCTTCGGATAGTCGCCATTGTTGGTCAGGGTGTCGTTGAGGGCGAACGCTACGCTGCCGGGCTCGGTGACCAGTTCGGTCGCGACTGAGAAGTCGACTTTCTTGAATGCCTGCTCCTTCAGTTCGCCGCGCAGGCTGATGGCGTATGGCGGCTTCTCATCAATATGCAGCGTGACTTTGTTGGCCGGGATGTTGGCGGCGCGGCCATGCAGGGTCAGCAGTTCGCCGTTGTCGATGCCGGGGTGGCCGACCCATTCGTAGCCGCAGCGGGTGACCAGCTCATTGAAACCTTCCAGCCAGCCCAGGCCACCACGGCCGTTGAGCTCGATGAAGGACGGATTGACCACTTCCTTGACTGGCGAATCCCAACCCATGCGCACGTTACCGACAGAGGCCTGCAGGACGTTCATGCCGCGAGTTGGAACTACCGAAAGTTTCATCGTGCCGTTATCGATGTCGACGATGCTGACGCCTTCCTGCCGACCGCCATGCAAGGTGCGCAGGGTCACGCTGAAAGGCTTGTCGGTTTTTACGCCGAGTTGCTGGCTGGTGATTTGCCAGTTCTGGGCGGCTTTGTCGGTGTCGAGCAGGACGTAATCCCAAGCCATGGCGTGGGAGGCAGCGGACAGTGCGCTGAGGGCAACGAAGAGTTTGAGCGGGGTCATGGCAGCAGCCTTTCTTGGATTTGTGCCATTTTTATAGACTTGCAGAAACGTTTCAGCAAGCATAAAAATCGAAATAACGGTGGCAAACGCCAAGAGATCGTCGATACGGGGCTTGTGGATAACGCGCAGAATCGAGTCGATGGCGATTTGGGCAGCGATTCAACGAAACCGGTCAACCTCATGCCGCAGATCCGCGGCGAGCTTCTCCAGCTCTTTGGCTGTCACCGCCAGGTTCGAAACCACTTCCCGCTGCTCACTGTTCGCCAGGGCGATGCTTTGCAGGTTGCTGCTGAGCAAGGTGGCGGTGCTGCTTTGTTCCTGGGTCGCRGTGGTGATGGCGGCGAATTGCTGACCGGCGGAACGGCTTTGCTCATCGATACGCGCCAGGGCCGAGGCTACGTTGGCGTTGCGCGACAAGCCTTCCTGCATCAGCACGTTACCCTGCTCCATGGTACTGATCGCGTTGCCGGTTTCCTGCTGGATGCTGTGGATCATCCCGGAAATTTCATCAGTGGCCTGGCGAGTACGTGAGGCCAGGTTGCGCACCTCATCGGCCACCACCGCAAACCCACGCCCCTGCTCGCCGGCACGGGCGGCTTCGATGGCGGCGTTGAGCGCCAGCAAATTGGTTTGCTCGGCGATCGCGGTGATCACCCCGACAATGCCGCCGATTTCCTGGGAGCGCTGGCCCAAGGTGTTGATTACCGTCGCGGTGCTGTTCAGTGCACCGGCGATTTGCTCCAGGGACGAGGACGCTTCGTCCATTGACGTACGACCGATCCGGGTTTGTTGTGCGTTTTCCTGCGCCAGACGCTGGGTGCTGCCCATATTGTCGGCAATGTTCAGCGAGGTGGCACTGAATTCTTCCACGGCGCCGGCCATGCTGGTGATTTCGCCGGATTGCTGCTCCATCCCTTCATAGGCACCACCGGACAAGCCGGACAACGCCTGGGCGCGGTTGTTGACCTCTTCCGAGGCTCTACGAATGTGCTCGACCATGGTCGACAGCGCCTGGCTCATCTGGTTGAAGGCGCGGGCCAACTGACCGATTTCGTCGTTGCTCGACACGTTCAGGCGCACGCTCAAATCACCCGCGCCCAAGGCTTCGGCCTGACGCACCAGATCACCCAGCGGCGCCAGTTTGCTGCGCAGCAACCAGACCGCCGAACCCACCGCCAGCAACATCGCCAGCAGACTGCCGATGGCCAGGCGAATGCCGACGCTCCAGGTCACCGCGCGGATTTCGGCTTTCGGCATGCTCGCCACCACCGACCACGGCCCACCTTCGAACGGCACGGCAATGCTGTAGAAGTCTTGCGACTTGTCGCTCCAGAAATCGCCCTTGCCCGGTGTCTTGGCCAGACCGACGATGGCCGGGACTGCCACGTCCAATGCCTGCACACCGGCGATCGGCACCAGCCATTTGTTCTGCTCGTCGAGCAGCGCCAGGGAGCCGGTCTGGCCGATGCGGAAGCGCTTGAGGTTTTCGAACTGAGCATTCTGTGCGTCGGTGTAATCGAATCCTACAAACAGCACGGCAATCACCTTACCACCGCTGTCGCGTACGGGGGTGTACTGAGTCATGTAGGACCGTTCAAAGAGCAAGGCGCGACCGACGTAGCTCTGCCCGGCCATCAAGCGCGCATAGGCCGGATGGGCGTGATCCAGCAATGTGCCGATGGCCCGGGTGCCGTCCTGTTTGCTCAGGGACGTGCTGACCCGAATGAAGTCTTCGCCACTGCGCACGAACAGCGTCGCGACGCCGGCAGTCATTTGCTTGAACTCGTCCACTTCCTTGAAGTTGTTGTTCAGTACTTCGCTGCCCAGGTGCAGGCCCGGGGTCTGCACACCCGCCACGGCCACCGGCTCATCCGGGTGCACGCTCAAACCGGCGCTGAAGCGCTTCTCGAACAGACCGCTCAGACGCTGGGTACTTTCACGCAACGTGCCGTGGAACGTGCTCAACTGATCGGCCAGCAGCCGTGCCTCGCTGGCCAGGTGCTCTTCGCGGGTAGCGAGGTTGGCAGCGTCCAGCGAGCGCAGGGCAAACACGGTGCTGCCGCTGATGACAACCGCCAGTATCACGGCAAGCGCAAGACCCAGCTGTGAGGCAATCCGAGCACGAGGTTGAGACATGACAGCTCCTGACCCAGTGGGCCGGATCATCCTTATCCCGTCGCACTCGGCAAAATTTCTGATAGTGGGGTAAACGTGGAGCCTGGCACGAAGGTTCCATCAGCAGATTTTCGGCGGCAAAACYGAATACTTGAGTGATTAACCGGGATATGGCTCAAGGCCGCCATTGCGGCGGCTCCATCGATTCAGCCCAGGTGTTCGACATCCGGTAACTCCATGGCCCGGACCTCGCCTTGCAGGAAATCGCTGAGTCGACGCAAGCGCTCGCCGCCGGGCCGGGTTTTTGGCCAGACCAGGTAATAATGCTCACCACTTGCGACGGCGGTCGGCCACGGCAAACTCAGACGTCCCTGCGCAACATCCTCTGCCACCATCAGCAAATCGCCCATGGACACGCCGTAACCTCGAGCGGCAGCGATCATGCCCAGCTCCAGCGTATCGAACACTTGCCCGCCCTTGAGCGAGATTCGATCGGTCAGGCCCATGCGCTCCAGCCAGTTGCGCCAGTCACGGCGGTCCGGAGTCGGATGCAGCAGCTCGGTACTGGCCAGGCGCTCAACGTCCCACGGTTGATCCTTCAGAAGATTCGGCGCGCCCACCGGGATCAGCTCTTCGGGAAATAGGCAAGTAGCCTCCCAGTCCGGTGGAAAATGCCCGTTGCTGAGAATGACGGCACAGTCGAAGGGTTCGTGGTTGAAGTCCACCGTATCGATGTCCATCCAGGCGCTGGTCAATTGCACTTCGTTCCMCGGTCGCAGGTGCCGGAAACGACTGAGCCGCGCCAACAGCCAACGCATGGTCAGGGTCGACGGGGCTTTCATGCGCAGGATGTCGTCCTCGGCGCGCAAGGTATTGCAGGCCCGTTCAAGGGCAGTGAAGCCTTCGCGTATGCCGGGCTGGATCAGCCGCGCCGATTCGGTCAGTTGCAGGTTGCGCCCGCTGCGATGAAACAGCCGACAGGCGAAATGCTCTTCGAGCGTACGAATGTGTCGGCTGACCGCACTTTGAGTGATCGACAGTTCTTCGGCGGCGCGAGTAAACGAGCTATGCCGCGCCGCCGCTTCGAATGCTCGAAGGGCATACAAGGGAGGAAGACGACGTGACATCAGGAAAGCTCCTACAACGCGATTGCTTCAATTTATCGGAAACTCTCTCATATGAGTTTTAATCATGCCACCCATCCTTTTTATCCCTTTGTGCAAACCCCGCAGAGCGCCGAGAATCGAGGCTTCCTGTTTTCTCTGACAATCGAGCGTGATGATCATGCAGCATCCAGCACGTACTGAACTCCGGGCCATCCTGCGGCTGGCGGGGCCGTTGATTGCCTCGCAGTTGGCGCACATGCTGATGGTCCTCACCGACACCCTGATGATGGCGCGCCTGAGTCCCGAAGCACTGGCCGGTGGCGGACTCGGTGCGGCGACCTATTCGTTCGTGTCGATCTTCTGCATCGGCGTGATCGCGGCGGTCGGCACACTGGTAGCGATCCGTCAGGGTGCCGGTGATATTGTCGGCGCTACCCGACTGACCCAGGCCGGGCTGTGGCTGGCATGGCTGATGGCGCTGGTTGCCGGCTTGCTGCTGTGGAACCTCAAACCGGTGCTGCTGCTGTTCGGCCAGACCGAAACCAACGTCCATGCGGCCGGGCAGTTTTTGATCTTCCTGCCGTTCGCCCTGCCCGGCTACCTGAGCTTCATGGCCCTGCGCGGGTTCACCAGCGCCATTGGCCGTGCGACACCGGTGATGGTCATCAGCCTTGGCGGTACGGTCGCCAATTTCCTGCTCAACTATGCGCTGATTACCGGAATGTTCGGCCTGCCGAAACTCGGGCTGACGGGTATCGGGCTGGTCACGGCGATTGTCGCCAACCTGATGGCACTTGCGCTGGCGTGGCACATTCGTCGGCATCCGGCTTATGAGGCCTATCCGCTGCGTCAGGGCCTGTCGCGGCTGAACCGCCAGTACCTGAAGGAGCTGTGGCGTCTGGGCCTGCCGATTGGCGGTACCTATGCCGTGGAAGTCGGACTGTTTGCCTTCGCTGCGCTGTGCATGGGCACCATGGGCAGCACGCAACTGGGCGCGCACCAGATCGCCCTGCAAATCGTCTCGGTGGCATTCATGGTCCCGGCGGGTATTTCCTACGCGATCACCATGCGTATCGGTCAGCACTACGGTGCCGGACAACTGCTGGATGCGCGGCTGGCCGGGCGGGTCGGTATTGCCTTCGGGGCGGCGGCGATGCTGTGTTTCGCCATGGTCTTCTGGCTGTTGCCGAACCAGTTGGTCGGACTGTTCCTCGACCACAATGACCCGGCATTTCGCGATGTCATCAATCTTGCCGTGAGCCTGTTGACGGTGGCCGCCTGGTTCGAGCTGTTCGACGGCGTGCAAACCATTGCCATGGGCTGCATTCGCGGACTCAAGGATGCCAAGACTACTTTCCTCGTCGGCCTGGGTTGCTATTGGTTGATCGGCGCACCGGCGGCGTGGTGGATGGCGTTCCATTTGCAGTGGGGGCCAACGGGTGTCTGGTGGGGCCTGGCGCTGGGGCTGGCGTGCGCGGCGGTGAGCCTGACGCTGGGGTTTGAGTGGAAGATGAAGCGGATGATTCGGCGGGAGCCTTCGGCAGAGAGTGGTTTCCAGATGGCTCAGCCTGACTGAGAAACCTGTGGGAGCGAGCTTGCTCCCACAGGGATTCGTGGTGGTTTCCAGAACCGGTTAGCTCACCACTTCCAGCACTTGCTGCTGACTGGAGCCAAACATCAGATATTCCACCAACTCATCCAGCGGCAATGGCTTGCTGATCAAATATCCCTGCACCTGATCGCATTCAAACCCGCGCAGCAGATCCAGTTGCTCCGGCGTTTCCACACCTTCGGCGACCACCTCGAGGTTGAGGTTGTGCGCCAGGTTGATCATCGCGTGGACCAGCTTGCGGTTTTCCTCACGCTGTTCCATGCCGCCGACAAAGCTCTTGTCGATCTTCAGCAAGGTGATCGGCAGGCTGTTGAGGTGCACGAAGGACGAGAAACCGGTGCCGAAGTCGTCGAGGGAGAAGCGCACACCGAGACGCCCGAGGGCGTCCATGGTCTGCTTGACCAGATCGCTGCGGCGCATCACCGCGGTTTCGGTCAGCTCGAATTCCAGCCACTGCGCCTCGACGCCACGCTCGGCAATCAGGCGACTCAGGGTCGACAACAACTGGCTGTCCTGGAACTGCCGGAACGACAGGTTGATCGCCATGTGCAACGGTGGCAAACCCAGCTCAAGCAGCGCCTGCATGTCGCGCAAGGCCCGGGAAATCACCCAGTAGCCCAGCGGCACGATCAGACCGCTTTGCTCGGCCAGCGGCACGAATTCGCTCGGTGCCAGCAGGCCGCGCTCGGCATGCCGCCAGCGCACCAAAGCTTCGAGGCCGACGATCTGCCCGTCTTCGAGGTTCAACCGTGGCTGGTAGTGCAATTCCAGCTCATCGCGGCGCAGCGCCCGGCGCAGCTCGGTTTCGAGGTCGGCGATGCTGCGGGCATTGCGGTTGATGCGTTCGTTGAAAATGTGAAAGGTGCAGCCCTGGGTGCTTTTGGCCTGCTGCATGGCGATATGTGCATGCCACATCAGCGGATCCGCATCGGTCTGGGCCCGGGCGTAGGCGATGCCCAGGCTGGAACCGATCAGCAGGCTTTCGCCATCGACCCAATAAGGCTCGGCCAATGCTTCGCTGATGCGTTCGGCCATCCACTCGGCACGCTGGGGAGCGCGGCGGGTGTCGATCAACAGAGCGAATTCATCGCTGCCCAGGCGTGCCAGTTGATCGCCGGCCTCAAGCTGGCTCTTGAGCCGCGCCACCACTTGCAGAATCAAACGGTCACCGGCCTGATGGCCAAGGGCATCGTTGGCATAACGAAAGTTGTCGAGATCGAGATGACCGAGGGCCAGGCCGCGACCGTCGTTTTCCGCCAGCCGTGCGGTCAGCAGGGTCTGGAAGCCCTGGCGATTGGCGATGCCGGTGAGCGGATCTTGCTCGGCCAGGCGTTGCAGAGTGTTTTCCAGGACGCCACGCTCGCGCACATGGCGCAGGCAGCGGCGCAACATGCCGGTATCGAGCAGATCACGCACCAGCCAGTCACTCACACCGTCGGGCGGGGTCAGCGGCTCATGGTCGAGCAGCAACACCGTCGGCAGGCTGCAACGGCCCGGCGCCGGTTGAAGTTGCGGGATGGTCAATAACACCGCGCTGCGGTTGTCATCGAACAGGCTGCTGACCGACTCCCAACTCGGCGCACTGATGAGCACGGCCGAATTCCCCATAGGAGCCAGACACTCGCGCAACAACGCTGCCCACGCTGGCTCTTCAGCCAGTAGCAGCAAACGCAAGGGTTCGACAGGCGTAGACAAGCTAGCTCCCTAGACTCTGCAAAGATGTAGGCGACGGGCATTATGCCGTTCCGATAACCAATGACAATGACATCAGTTATCAAATCGGCCCTTTGCATCTGGAATTACGAACATTAGCCGCAAATTCATTGCGCATCCTGCGTGAAAGTAACAAAACCGGCAATTACAGATAGCGTGGTACGTCACAAGTCGGACAGAGCAGCACAATTTACTGAGCCTGTTAAAATGCCGGCCCATTTTGTGACTGACTCCTGAATTTACCTATGTCCCGACTCAATCCCCGGCAGCAAGAAGCCGTGAGCTACGTCGGCGGCCCTCTTTTGGTGCTCGCCGGCGCCGGCTCCGGCAAGACCAGCGTGATCACGCGCAAAATTGCGCACCTGATCCAGAACTGCGGCATTCGCGCCCAGTACATCGTCGCCATGACCTTTACCAACAAGGCTGCCCGCGAGATGAAGGAACGGGTAGGCACTCTGCTGCGTGCCGGTGAAGGTCGTGGGCTGACGGTCTGCACGTTCCACAACCTGGGCCTGAACATCATCCGCAAGGAACACGTGCGGCTGGGCTACAAACCGGGCTTCTCGATCTTCGACGAGACCGACGTCAAGGCCCTGATGACCGACATCATGCAAAAGGAATACTCGGGCGACGACGGCGTCGACGAGATCAAGAACATGATTGGCGCCTGGAAAAACGACCTGATCCTGCCGGCCCAGGCCCTGGAAAACGCGCGCAACCCCAAGGAACAGACTGCCGCCATCGTCTACACCCACTATCAGCGCACGCTCAAGGCGTTCAACGCGGTGGACTTCGACGACCTGATCCTGCTGCCGGTGAAGCTGTTCGAAGAGCACGCCGACATCCTGGAAAAGTGGCAGAACAAGGTGCGTTACCTGCTGGTCGACGAATACCAGGACACCAACGCCAGCCAGTACCTGCTGGTGAAAATGCTCATCGGCAAACGCAACCAGTTCACCGTGGTAGGCGACGACGACCAGTCTATCTACGCCTGGCGCGGCGCTCGCCCGGAAAACCTGATGCTGCTCAAGGATGACTACCCGTCCTTGAAGGTGGTGATGCTGGAGCAAAACTACCGCTCCACCAGCCGCATCCTGCGTTGCGCCAACGTGCTGATCTCGAACAACCCCCACGAGTTCGAAAAGCAGCTGTGGAGTGAAATGGGCCACGGTGACGAGATCCGCGTGATCCGCTGCCGCAACGAGGACGCCGAGGCCGAGCGCGTGGCCATGGAAATCCTCAGCCTGCACCTGCGCACCGACCGCCCGTACAGCGATTTCGCGATCCTGTATCGCGGCAACTACCAGGCCAAACTGATCGAGCTGAAGTTACAGCATCACCAGGTGCCGTATCGCCTGTCTGGCGGCAACAGCTTTTTCGGACGTCAGGAAGTAAAAGACCTGATGGCCTACTTCCGCCTGATCGTGAACCCGGACGACGACAACGCCTTCCTGCGGGTGATCAACGTGCCGCGCCGCGAGATCGGCTCGACCACGCTGGAGAAGCTCGGCAACTATGCGACCGAGCGCAAGATCTCGATGTACGCCGCCACCGACGAGATCGGCTTGGGCGAGCATCTGGACTCGCGTTTCACCGATCGTCTGTCGCGCTTCAAACGCTTCATGGACAGGGTGCGCGAGCAGTGCGCCGGCGAAGACCCGATCTCGGCCCTGCGCAGCATGGTCATGGACATCGACTACGAGAACTGGCTGCGCACCAACAGCTCCAGCGACAAGGCCGCCGACTACCGCATGGGTAACGTCTGGTTTCTGATCGAGGCGCTCAAGAACACCCTGGAGAAAGACGAAGAAGGCGAGATGACCGTCGAGGACGCCATCGGCAAACTCGTCCTGCGCGACATGCTCGAGCGTCAGCAGGAAGAGGAAGATGGCGCCGAAGGCGTGCAGATGATGACCTTGCATGCGTCCAAGGGTCTGGAATTCCCCTACGTGTTCATCATGGGCATGGAAGAGGAAATCCTCCCGCACCGTTCCAGCATCGAAGCCGACACCATCGAAGAAGAGCGTCGCCTGGCCTACGTGGGCATTACCCGCGCGCGCCAGACCCTGGCCTTCACCTTCGCCGCCAAGCGCAAGCAGTACGGCGAGATCATCGATTGCGCACCGAGCCGTTTCCTCGATGAACTGCCGCCGGACGATCTGGCCTGGGAAGGCAACGACGACACACCGACCGAAGTCAAAGCCGTGCGAGGCAACAACGCTTTGGCGGATATACGCGCGATGTTAAAGCGCTAGAATTGACCACTTTTATATGACCTTCGGCGCACAGGCGCCAAAAGAGGACAGCTTCATGGAAGCCCTGCACAAGAAAATTCGCGAAGAAGGCATCGTGCTTTCCGACCAGGTCCTGAAAGTCGACGCCTTTCTGAACCACCAGATCGACCCGGCCCTGATGAAGCTGATCGGCGACGAATTCGCCACGCTGTTCAAGGATTCGGGCATCACCAAGATCGTCACCATCGAAGCCTCGGGCATCGCGCCGGCGATCATGACCGGCCTGAACCTCGGCGTGCCGGTGATTTTCGCCCGCAAGCACCAGTCCCTGACCCTGACCGAAAACCTGCTGTCGGCGACTGTGTACTCGTTCACCAAGCAGACCGAAAGCACCGTCGCGATCTCCCCGCGCCACCTGACCAGCAGCGACCGTGTGCTGATCATCGATGACTTCCTGGCCAACGGTAAGGCGTCCCAGGCACTGATCTCGATCATCAAACAGGCCGGCGCCACCGTGGCGGGCCTGGGCATCGTGATCGAGAAGTCGTTCCAGGGTGGCCGTGCGGAGCTGGATTCGCAGGGTTATCGTGTAGAGTCCTTGGCTCGCGTGAAGTCGCTGGCCGAAGGTGTCGTGACCTTTATCGAGTAAGCCGCCATAACGCACATCCCCTGTGGGAGCG
>NZ_JBGCUL010000601.1:0-2809 GCF_054177685.1 Pseudomonas sp. P5_A2_2 | reverse complement strand
GGTTACGGAACAGTTCGCCGGCGCGGGGGGCACGGCCTTCGATCAGGAAGGTCTCGAACCAGCTCTCGAGCACGTCGCTACGGTCGGAAGTGAAATCCTCCAGCGCGGTTTGCCACTGCAAGGCGACCACTGGCGAAACGGGAAATCCGTCCCGCGCCAGACTGATCGCCGGCTGCAGCAAGTCCGCAAAGGGCAGACGACCGAAACGCCGGGACAATTGCGCCCAGGCCGACGGGCAGCCAGGAACAGTGACAGGCGTCCAGCCATGCAGCGGCATTTTTTCATGGCCGGCCGCTTTCACTGCCTCAATGCTCAGGGCTTGCGGAGCGGCGCCGTTGGCAGCCAAGCCATGCAGTTTGTCTTGGGTCCAGACCAAGGCAAAAGCGTCACCACCAATACCACAACCGGTGGGCTCGACCACCGTCAATGCTGCTGCCGTGGCGATGGCCGCATCGATGGCATTGCYGCCGCGACGCATCATTTCAATCCCGGCTTCGGCGGCCAGTGGCTGAGAGGCGGCGACCATGCCGCGCTTGGCGAAAACGCTTTGACGTTRTGAGGTATAGGGATACTCATGGGCAGAAAACTTGAACATGGCAGGACTCACACAAAAGTAATGTTCATAAAAATCTGTAGGAGCGAGCCTGCTCGCTCCTACAGCACGCGGCTGAGGAACGCCCGGGTACGGGCATGGCGGGGTTGGCTGAAGATCTGTTCGGGTGGACCCTGCTCGATCAGTTCGCCTTGATCGAGGACCACCACCCGATCGGCCACTTCGCGAGCAAAACCCATTTCGTGGGTGACCACGACCATGGTCATGCCCTCCTCGGCCAGTTCCTTCATGACTTGCAGCACTTCACCCACCGTCTCCGGGTCAAGGGCGCTGGTGGGCTCGTCGAACAACATCGCCAGGGGTTTCATGGCCAGCGCCCGGGCGATGGCCACCCGCTGCTGCTGCCCACCGGACAGCATCGAAGGGTAGTGATCCGCCTTCTCGGCCAGCCCGACCCGCTTGAGCAACGCCCGCGCCTGCTCCACCGCTGCCGCGCGAGGCACGCCGAGCACATGGATGGGCGCCTCGATGATGTTTTCCAGGGCCGTCATGTGCGGGAACAGATTGAAGCGCTGAAACACCATGCCGATGTCCCGGCGCTGACGCGCAATGTTGCGCTCCGAGTCCCGGACCAGGCTGCCATCGGCACGGGTGCGGTAACCCATGGGCTGGCCGCTGACACGGATTTGCCCGGACTGAATGTCCTCCAGCAGATTGATGCAGCGAATAAAGGTGGTTTTGCCCGAACCGGAGGCGCCGATCAGCACCACCACTTCACCCCGCTTCACTTGCAGCGAAATGCCCTTGAGAATTTCCAGGTCACCAAACGACTTGTGAATATCCAGCGCTTCGATGACCAGCTCTTCACTCATGTGTGCCATCTCAACGCCCTCTCAACAGTTTCATGGTGTTGCGACCGAACATTCGGCTGGCGGCCGGAGCCGGACGATCGGATTGGCCGAAACGCGCCTCGAGCCAGCGCTGGAAAAAGCCCCAGAGCGTGGTCAATGCCAGGAAGTAAATGGCAACAACCAGATACAACTCGAACACCCGGAAGGTCGCCGAGGTCACCATTTGCGTACTGAGCAACAACTCCTGCACGCCGATCACGCTGACCAGCGTGGTGTTTTTCAACATCACGTTGAACTCGTTGCCCAGCGGCGGAACGATGACCCGGAAGGCCTGGGGCAGCACGATACGGCGCATCAACCTGGGGAACGTCATGCCCAGGGACCGTCCGGCTTCGTACTGCCCCTTGTCCACCGCACCGATGCCGGCCCGAATGATCTCGGCCATATACGCGCCTTCGTTGAGGCCCAGGGCGATGATCGCGGCCTGAATGTTGCCCGGCACGATGAACCAGCCGAGGTCCAGGTCTTCGAAGCGGAAAATGCCACCGGCCGCCAATGCCGTGTACAGAAACACGATCTGCACCAGCAGCGGCGTGCCGCGCATCAGCCAGACATAAAAGCGCACCGGGTATTGCAACAGCGGGTTACTCGACAGTTTCATCAACGCCGCGATCAACCCCAGCACACAGCCGAGCAACATCGCCGACACACTGATCAGGCACGTCAGCCACAACCCCGTCAGGTAGACATCACTGGGCTGTAACAGGTATTGCCAGAACACATCCCAATTGAAGTTCATCAGGTTCGTCCTCAGTCCAGTTTGTCGCTGCTGACATGCCATTTACTGAGGAGCGCTTCGTAACTTCCGTCGGCACGCATGCCTTGCAAGACTTCGGTCAATGCGACAGTCAATTGCGGATCACTTTTGCGCACACCGAAACCGGTCAGGATGCGGTTGAAAGCAGGC
Organism: Pseudomonas sp. P5_A2_2; assembly: GCF_054177685.1. Classification (NCBI taxonomy): domain Bacteria; kingdom Pseudomonadati; phylum Pseudomonadota; class Gammaproteobacteria; order Pseudomonadales; family Pseudomonadaceae; genus Pseudomonas; species Pseudomonas sp. P5_A2_2. The sequence continues at coordinate 438 of NZ_JBGCUL010000601.1, read as the reverse complement.
ACCGCTGATTGAAACAAGTCAGGGGCCAGTTGCTGGTAATGACCGGCAGACTCGACCGTGGTGCCGAAAGCGTCCACCTGGTTGATGCGCAAGGCCTGGAATGCATCGGCGTCGACGTTGTAGACCACCAGCTTCATCGGTGCCTTGCCGGCCGCTTCGAGTTTTTCGTTCTCTTTGCCCAGCAGCACGCGGATGGTTGAACCATTACTGACCGCGACCTTGAGCCCCGATAAATCTTCCAGCGTGTTCACTGATTTCGGATTGCCTTTGGGCACCACGATGGACTGGCTGGAATACATGAAGTTGACGATGTCGATCACCTCACGGCGTTCGGGCTTGTCGAACAGTTGATCGACGATCATGTCGCACTGTTGCGCCAACAGCGCCGGGATCAGCCCGGCGAATGGAGAGATCCGCCATTCGACTTTTTTGTCACCC
>NZ_JBGCUL010000600.1:0-2815 GCF_054177685.1 Pseudomonas sp. P5_A2_2 | reverse complement strand
AGATTTGTGAGCAGTTGAGATCCATTGTGGGAGCGAGCTTGCTCGCGATGAGGCCAGAGCAGACAACGTCTGTCTCAGGAACTAACGCCCACCACCAAGATCAACAAACGTCCCCGTCGCATAAGAAGCCTTGTCCGACAGCAACCAGACAATCGCCTCCGCCACCTCATCCGGACGCCCGCCCCGGGCCATCGGAATCGCCGATTCCAGTTTGCTGACCCGGTCCGGATCGCCGCTCAAGGCATGGAAATCGGTGTAGATGTAGCCCGGGCGCACGGCGTTGACCCGAATTCCCTCGCCCGCCACTTCCTTGGACAGACCGATGGTGAAGGTGTCCAGCGCACCTTTGGAGGCGGCGTAGTCGACATATTCATTGGGTGAGCCCAAACGCGAGGCCACCGAAGACACGTTGACGATGCTGCCGCCCTGCCCGCCGTGTCTGGGCGACATGCGCAGGATCGCGTGCTTGGCACAAAGGATCGGCGCCAGGACGTTGGTTTTCATGATCTTGAGAATGCGGAACTCGGACATTTCGTCGACCCGGGACTTTTGCCCGACGGTGCCGGCGTTGTTCACCAGCGCGGTGACCCGGCCCAGTTCACTGTCTACCCGATGGAACAGCGCGATGACTTCGTCTTCGATGCTGACATCGGCCCGTACCGCAATGGCTAGCGCACCGAGGGTGCGGACTTGCTCGAGCACGCCGAGCGCAGCCTTTTCGTCAGCCTGGTAGTTGATGCAGATCCGATAGCCCTGCGCGGCGGCCAACAGAGCGGTGGCGGCACCAATGCCGCGGCTACCGCCGGTGATGACGATGACTTTGTCCATGCGAGCTTTCCCCCAATCGAAGCTTAAGCGGTCGGGGGCAAGAATAACCGCCATTGACGGTTTTTGCATGGCTTCACGTCAGCTGTCATGTCATCGACATTTCGCGCTCGGCACTGGCTTTCAATTGCTCGACCAATTGCTCCCCGCGATGGATTTCCACCATGAAACCTGCAGCCGGCAGCGGATGCCCCAGCAGGTAACCCTGCAATGAATCGCAACCGAGCTGCGTCAGGAAGTCCTGCTGCACACCCGTCTCCACGCCTTCGGCGACGATGCGCAGCCCCAACGCCTGGCCAAGGGCGACGATGGCCGAAACAATGGCGGCGTCATCGCTGTCGTGCTCCAGGTCGCGGACAAAACCGCGGTCGATCTTCAGTTCGTTGGCCGGCAGGCGCTTGAGGTACATCAAGCTCGAATAACCAGTGCCAAAATCGTCGATGGACAAATCGACGCCCATTTCCGACAGCTCCTGAAGCACCCTCATGCTCGCATCGGCATCGCTCATGGCGGTGGTCTCAGTGATTTCCAGGGTCAGGCTGTTGGCCGGCAGATGGTGAGTCGCCAGGGCCTTGGCGACGCTCTGGACCAGCCCGGAATGGCAAAACTGGATGGCCGAAAGGTTCACCGCAATGCGCCAATCGGTGTAGCCCGACACGTACCACTCGCGCATCTGGCGGCAGGCTTCGTTGAGCACCCATTCGCCRATCGGAATGATCAGCCCGGTTTTTTCTGCAAGCTCGATGAATGTATCCGGCAACAGCATCCCTTGCGTGGGGTGCTCCCAGCGCAACAAGGCCTCGGCGCCCACCGGACGGCCATTGGCGGCGTCGAACTTGGGCTGGTAATACAGGCTGAATTCCTGTTGTTCCACGGCATTGCGCAAGTCCTGCAGCAATTGCAGCTGTTTGCGGGCGTTGCTGTTCATCGAGGCATCGAAAAAACTGTAGCCGTTTTTACCCGCGCCCTTGGCGTGATACATCGCCGCGTCGGCGTTCATCAGCAACTCGTGGGCGGACTGCCCATTACCCGGGTAGAGCGCAATGCCGACGCTGGCGGAAATATGCAAATCATGTTCGGCAACCCGGAACGCCCGCGCGATCAGCCCGACCTGGCGGGCCGCGAGGTTCAAGGCGTCGATCTGCTCGCTCAATTGCACCAGCAACACGAACTCATCACCGCCGATCCGCGCCAGGGTGTCCTGGCTACGCAAGTCTTCGCGCAGGCGCAAGGCCACTTCGCGCAACAGCAAATCACCCGTATGGTGGCCAAAGGCATCGTTGACCGGTTTGAAGCCGTCCAGATCGATGAACATCAGGGCAAAGCAGCCACCCTCTTCCCGAGCCCGCGACATGGCCTGATCGATACGATCGGCAAGCAACATCCGGTTCGGCAACCCGGTCAGGGTGTCGTGCAGCGCCAGTTGGGTCAGTTCACGGTTGGCCTCGGTCAGCGACTCGGCCAGGCTCGCGGTGCGGGCCTCCAGGCGCGCATCGAGGATCGAGGTCAGCAAAGCGATGCTCAGCACCGCCAGCGTGGTGACCAGCACCAGGTTGTCCAGGCCGTTGCCGCTCAGGCCATTGACCGCTGCCCCGCAAAAACTGCCATCGGCAAAGCGTGCGGCGGCCATGCCGGTGTAGTGCATGCCGACGATGGCGATACCCATGATCACCGCGGCACCACCACGGATCAGCCGGACATAAGGCGTGTGCTGGCGCAGGCGGAAAGCGATCCACAATGCCGCGCCCGATGCACCGACCGCGATCAGAAGCGAAGCGCCGAACAGCGTCGGATCGTAGTCGATGCCCGGTTGCATGCGCATGGCGGCCATGCCGGTGTAGTGCATCGCGCTGATGCCGGCGCCCATGACCAACGCGCCAAAGGCCAGCTGCCAGGCCGGCAATTGCGGTTGGCTGACCAGCCACAGCGCAAAACCGCTGGAGAGCACGCCGATCAGTAGCGACAACAGGGTGATCGTACCGTCGTAGCC
>NZ_JBGCUL010000599.1:0-2815 GCF_054177685.1 Pseudomonas sp. P5_A2_2 | reverse complement strand
GTTCCGAGGGTCGGCACCGTTCCCAACTGATGCAGTGAGGGACAGGTAAGGTGGTGGTGTGATGAATGCGATAGGGTATGTCCAGCTAATTGAACCAACACCAATAGGTGGTACAAGTGAGGCAGTCGCTGTCCAACACATCTGCGTGCCGTCTGCGTAACGGATATACCAACCATTAGCGTTAGTACCTGATTGGAAGATTGAACCAGTCGGTAATCCTCCCGCTGTGGATACCGTGCCGAGCATGTTTGTGGAAGTTACAACCCTGCCCCAAGCTGTCCAGGTGCCGTTTACCTTGGTTCGAGTATAAACCCACCCGGTGTTGGCGCTGGTAAATGTTTGAGCGACAAATGATGCACTCAACGGTTGTACTAGTAACCATCCATAAGTTTCACCAGCAGGTACGTTGGTAGCAGCCGAGCAGTAGTAAAATCCAAAGGTGTCTACGCTGTTCAACGCCGGAGCGTTGAGTGGAACTGCTGTATCAAACCCATAGTTGATAAACTTATTGTAAAGCTCATCGAAGTTTGCTTGAATCTTTGTAAAGGCAGAGCGTGGTGTATCGCCACCCACGCCTGTAGGGGCTGTGCCCAAGGCGATAGTTTGTTTAGCCATGTTGACTCTTCTTAATTAAGTACCGGGAAGACGTGCAAATACAGCAGCGGGTGCCCCTTGGTCCGTCCAAGGTCCAGCACCGGTGTCAACTATGTACAACTGCAATCTGTTTTCTGAGTAGTTGAAACGAACACCGCAATCTTGCCAGTTGAGACTTTGTGGTTTGAGTACCCCCCTTGAGAAAGGGTTGATCATAAAATATTCATCGATTGCTAATGCCGCTTGTTGTTCGTTTCTGAAATAGTAAGCACTACCAATTGTCGCAAGAGAGACGCTGCCCTGATATGTCCAAGAGTGATTGGCTCTAGTTACAATGACGGGCGTTGCACCTGAGTCATAACAAATAGCACCCGATGGTCCAAAGACTCGAAGCCCATATGTTGCTTTTGCTAAGGATGCGAATACCGCAACGAACCACTTACCAGCGGGGCGGTGTGTGTTGTTACCCGCTGTGATTGTGAACCCTGTCCAGTTACCAGAGCTTCCATTGATATCCATCCGGTAATACACTTCATCCGGTCTTGCTGGATCATTCCGGATGAAGATACAAGGTGGTTCGGTCGTTGTAACTGGCGATGGGAAGTTAGTGGTAACAATGTAGCTACCAGATGCCGCATACGTTCCGTTATACAATGCACACAGTCGTGGCGTATCAGAATCAATTTGCACGTAGTTAGAATTGTTTATTACTTTGAGTCCGTAGCTCACTAGCCGTACCTCATTACCAGTAGTCTAAACTGGATAGCTGAACCAACAGTGCCCGGTTCTGAGGGGTTTTTTGATCTAATGGTTACAACCCCTTCAGCAACCGATTCATAAGGCATGGCTTGCGAACTAAATGTACCGGTCGGCGCTGTAGTTGGCAGGATTACAGCAGCACAGTTTGATGGGCTAAAGCCAGTGATTGGCACGGTGATAGTATTAGCACCTGTCAACTGATACACCTGATTGTGAATCACCTGATACGTAAACTTGTCTGTATCAAGCTCTGGAGTGCCGTTGGCACTCCATGTCTTTAGCCCATAACTCACGCGGTTAAATCTCCAAGTTGCACTCGCAGTACGTTACTTCCGTCATAAACCTTGAGTGCTCTGTTAGTCATCGTCATTTTTCCTTGTCCAGCAATAGTCCCATTGATTTCAAAGATGCCCGCTTTTGTGAGCTTCCATCCCGATGTACCAGCGACGTAATCGTCAGACTGCAAGCTGTCACCGATCTTCAACATCGTGATACTGCCGTTTGCAATGAATGCATCCCGGATGAACACCTGCCCCCCGGTGACGGCAAACGGCGAAGACAGCGTGCCATTGATGCCGTTGACCACGGCGAATGTATCCGCACTGACCAGGAAAGTGCTTTGCAGTCCGGCCCCCGTATTCTCGATACCGAGCCCAATACCCGCAGCCACATATTGGCCTTGAGCGTTGACTTGCATCTTCACCGACCACATGGTGCCCAGCTTGCCATCCGTGGAGGCCTGAGCCTGAGACACCGTCTGAACGGCAGCCGACGCGCTATTAGCCACGGCCTGCACCGTAGTGATCTGGCTTGCCAGAGCGCTATCGGCTGTTGCTCGCGTGGTGGTTTCGGTCTGGATCGCAGCGCTGTTAGCACCGACAGAAGCGGTGACGACATCAATCCGCTGACCCAGCGCAACACCGTCCTCAATCCGCGCCGATTGTTCGGACCAAACGCCGACAAAACTGGCGGTCGAACCGGCAAAGTCGCTGCTGTCACCCGCCAGCGGCGGATTGACCTGAGCAAAAATGCCGTCCAGCTTGGTCGCCTGGGCGGTAATCTGGCCTTCAGTGTCGGTTACGCGAGTATCCAGCGAGCTGATCGCGGTGGCTTGGCCATAGGCTTGGCGAACCGAGGCGCCCGGGGTGAACTCGCTCGGCGTGGTGGCCGTGCCCACCTGGGCTTCCAGCATGACCGCATCCAGCCAGGTATCGCCGATTGCCGCCGTGTTCTGCGTGAACAACACCACCTGCGCCCGCTCGACCAGGGCCGCCGGCACGGTGATCACGGCGCTGTAACTGGCCAGATTCGTCCCGACAGCGATGGTCCCCACGCTGGTTTCAACCACGCCACCGGCGGCGTTCAGGTAACGAATGCGCACATCGACGTTATGCGTAACGCTGCCTTTGGCCTTGAGCGAGAAAATGTATTTCTTGCTGGGCTTGAGCTTGAGGTTGTAGTC
>NZ_JBGCUL010000598.1:0-2815 GCF_054177685.1 Pseudomonas sp. P5_A2_2 | reverse complement strand
CATCAAGGCAATTCGGGTGTCGGGTCTCAATGCCAGCAGACAGAGAACGAAACCCAGAAACCCCAAGGAAAACCAGGCCATCGGCACGCCGCCAGGCATCTTGTAGATCGATTTCGCATGCAGTTCAGGACGAGTTTTGCGATAGGCAATGTACGACGCGAGAATGGTCGACCAGGTGAAAATCACCAGGATCGCCGACACGGTAGAGACGATGGTGAATGCGGTCATGACTTCTGGAACGATGAACAGCAACAACACGCCCACCAGCATCAACAGTGTGGTGAACGCCAGGCTCAGCAGAGGCACGCTATTGCTCGACAGACGCCGGAAAATCCCCGGAGCGTTGTCCTGATTGGCCAGTCCAAACAGCATGCGACTGGATGAAAATACGCCACTGTTGGCCGATGAGGCGGCGGATGTCAGCACCACAAAGTTGACGATACCGGCTGCTGCGGGAAACCCTGCAACCAGAAACAGCTCGACGAAGGGGCTCTTGTTGGGCGAAACCTGTTGCCAGGAAGTCACTGCAATAATGCAGGCCAGTGCCAGCACATAAAACAGGATGATTCTCAGCGGAATCGAGTTGATGGCTTTAGGCAGGGTCTTTTCGGGGGAGCGCGTTTCGGCGGCTGCGGTGCCGATCAGCTCGGTGCCCGCAAATGAGAAAATCGCCATCTGGAACCCGGCAAAGAAACCGAACAAGCCGTTGGGGAAGGCGGCCTGTTTATCCAGCAAGTGGTTCAGGGATGCGGTGACGCCACTGGGTGATACAAAGGAGCTGGCAATCATCACCATACTGACGCCAATCAGGGTGACGACGGCAATGATCTTGATGATCGCGAACCAGAACTCCACTTCACCGAAGAGCCTGACAGTCAGAACGTTCAAAGCGAACAGTGTCATCAGCATGCCGATCGCCGGTATCCAGGCGGGTACATCGGGGAACCAATACTGAAAAAATCCACCCACCACGACTGCATCACCTATCACTGCAACGCTCCAGCTTAGCCAGTATGACCAGCCGAGAAAGAATGCTGCGCGTGGGCCAAGATAGGCACCGGCAAAATCCGCGAAGGTTTTGAAGTTCAAGTTGGAAAGCAACATTTCGCCCATGGCGCGCATGACGAAGTAGACAAACAGACCGATGATCATATAGATGAGGATGATCGACGTGCCGGAGAGGGCGATGATCTTCCCGGAACCCATAAACAGACCGGTACCGATGGCACCTCCCATGGCCATTAACTGAATGTGACGATTGCTGAGCGTGCGCTGCAGCGCGGGCTGTTCAACCCGCTCGGACGGAGTCGATTTCATTACAAAACCTCTTGATTTTATGTTTTTGAGTTTTGGCAGAAAAGTGGGTGTCTAGCGTTCTTGTTGGAGATGCAACGGCTACTGACGGTGGTGGTTTGCGGGCGGCAGGGTTGGTCGTCCACTCACACGGTGAATAGCCCCTTGGCACTTTGCTCAGAGGCATCACCGATGGCTATCAGCTCACTGTGCGCAGGCGTGAGGGGACGATTGCTGGCGGTTGATCAAGCAGTTGGTATAGGTTTTTTATGTTGGCAGGCGTCGGCACCAGATGGATGCGCTCACCGATGGCATGCTCCCGCGCCAGATCGTGCACGTAGCGCAGCGACGAAAAGTCTTCGAGGGCAAAACCCACCGAATCGAACACGGTGACCTGTGCGTCGTTCTCGCGGCCTGGGACTTCGCCCTGAACAATCCGAAAGAATTCGACGACGGGAGAGTCGGCTTCCAGCTGTTGAATGTCGCCTTCAATCCGGGTTTGCGGTTCGAATTCAACGATGACCCGGGCATTGCGCAGGATGTCGGCGTGCAGTTCGGTTTTCCCTGGGCAGTCACCACCCACGGCATTGATATGCATGCCGGGCTCGATCATCTCGGGCGTCAGAATCGTTGCATAGGCCTTGTCTGCAGTGACAGTGGTGACGATGTGCGCACCCTTGACCGCTTCCTGTACCGAGTTGGCCAGAATCACTTCAATCCCCGGGAATGCGGCCAGGTTGTGCTTCAACTTGAGTGAAGCATCGCGATCGATATCGAAAATGCGGATTTCCTTGATGGACAGCATTTCGTGGAAGGCGAGAGCCTGAAATTCGCTCTGGGCGCCATTGCCGATGATTGCCATGGAGCTTGCACCAGAGCGCGCCAGGGACTGCGCAACCAGGGCGGAGGTAGCAGCAGTGCGCACGGCTGTGGTCAGCGTCAGTTCACTGAGCAAGGTTGGATAGCCACTGTGGACATCGGCCAGGACACCGAAGGCCATGACCGTCAGCAAATTGCTTTGACCGTTGCCTGGGTGACCATTCACGTATTTGAAGGAGTACTGTTGGCCATCGTCGGTGGGCATCAACTCGATCACACCGTCGGCCGAATGATTGGCGGTACGGGGCGACTTATCAAACTGCGCCCAGCGCAAATAGTCCGCTTCGATATAAGTGGCCATTTCGCGGATTGCCCGGCGGATTCCCACCGTGGCGAACAGGCGTGCAGCATGATCGACGTCTATAAAAAGAGTCATGTTTTTATTCTCCGATTCAATAGTTGAAGCGTTGCGATTCAGGGGATGGATGACTCAGGCGCGTTTGCTCTCGTAGCCATGCAGTACGTTGACCGCATTGATCCCGATCTCATCGACCATGTAGCCGCCTTCCATGACGAATAGAGTGGGGCAGCCGACGCTCGCGATCAGCTCTCCGATGCCGATGAAGTCTTCACTTTCCAGCAGGAAGTGACTGATGGGGTCGTCCTTGAACGTGTCGACGCCCAGTGAAATAACCAGCACTTC
>NZ_JBGCUL010000597.1:0-2847 GCF_054177685.1 Pseudomonas sp. P5_A2_2 | reverse complement strand
GCGTGCCGATGGCGACCATGACCGTCGAGAAGAAGTGCAGGCCGCGCCCTACCCGGTTCCAGCCGAACAGCATGACCCCGAGGAAACCGGCCTCGAGGAAGAACGCCGTGAGCACTTCATAGGTCAGCAAGGGCCCGGTGATGCTGCCGGCGAAATCGGAGAAGCGGCTCCAGTTGGTGCCGAACTCGTAGGCCATGACCAGCCCCGAGACCACGCCCATGCCGAAGTTGACGGCGAAGATCTTCGACCAGAAATGGTAGAGATCACGGTAGGTGTCGTTGTGGGTCTTCAGCCAAAGCCCTTCGAGCACCGCCAGGAAACTGGCCAGCCCGATGGTGATGGCGGGAAAGATGATGTGGAACGAAACCGTGAACGCGAATTGCATGCGCGCCAGGTCCAGTGCCTCCAGGTTAAACATGTCGATATCCTCATCGCGGCTGAAAAACGGCGGCACACGGCCGGGCCACCGTCAGGCCGGGGGGCCTGCAGCCAACACAAGTCGAAAGGGTTACGTGAGCGGCATCGGGCCGCCCCCGGTGTCAGGCGGCGGAAGTCGAGATCAGGTTGCTGGCCTTCGCCTGTTCCAGCCGGATGGCGACGAACTTGGAAGTCGGGGTGAAGGTGCGGTCACCGTAACTTTCCAGCGGCACCAGCGGGTTGGTCTCGGGGTAGTAYGCCGCCGCCTGACCGGCCGGAATGTCGTAGGCGATCAGGGTGAAACCGCTGACCCGTCGCTCGCGCTCGTCGTCCCACAGCGCCACCAGATCAACCTTCTGCCCCGGTTCGAAACCCAACCGGCGAATGTCCTGCGCGTTGGCGAACACCACGTCGCGCATGCCGTAGACCCCGCGATAGCGATCGTCCAAACCGTACAGCGTGGTGTTGTACTGATCGTGGGAACGCATGGTCTGCAGAATCAGGTGCGGCTTGACCGCCAGGTTGCGCACGCCCTCGCTGATCAGGTGCTCCGGCAACACGCTCGGGGTGAACTGAGCCTTGCCGCTGGCGGTTTTCCAGATGCGCTTGGCCGCGTCGTTGGGCATGTGGAAACCGCCCGGATGCAGCAAGCGCCGGTTGAAGTCTTCGAAGCCGGGAATGGTGTCGGCAATCATGTTGCGGATGCGGCCGTAATCGCCGATGGCCCAGTTCCAGTCGATCGGGTGCTTGCCCAGGGTCGCGGTGGCGATGCCGGCAATGATCGCAGGCTCCGAGCGCAGGTGTTTCGACTTCGGTTTCAGTTGGCCGTGGGAGATGTGGATCATGCTGAAGGTGTCTTCCACGGTGACGCCTTGCGGTCCTTCGGCCTGGATGTCGATGTCGGTGCGGCCCAGGCACGGCAGGATCAGCGCTTCACGACCGGTGACCAGATGGCTGCGGTTGAGCTTGGTGGCGATGTGCACGGTGAGGTCGCATTTGCGCAACGCAGCGTGGGTGCGCGGCGTGTCGGGGGTGGCCTGGGCAAAGTTGCCGCCCAGGGCGATAAACACCTTCGAACGCCCCTGCTCCATCGCGCCAATCGCCATCACAGTGTTGTGACCATGCTCACGCGGCGGCTTGAAGGAGAAGCGTTTTTCCAGGGCATCGAGCAAATCCGCAGGCGCCAGTTCGTTGATGCCCATGGTGCGGTCGCCCTGCACGTTACTGTGACCGCGAACCGGTGACAGACCCGCGCCCGGACGGCCGACATTGCCGCGCAGCAGCATCAGGTTGATGACTTCCTGCAGCGTCGGCACCGAGTGCGTGTGTTGGGTCAGGCCCATYGCCCAGCACATGATCACCCGCTTGGACCGGGCGTACATGCGGGCAGCGAGTTCGATGTCCGCCAGGGGCATGCCTGACTGCTGCTCGATGTGCTCCCAACTGGTGGCGTCGACTTCCCCAAGGTAGGCGCCCATTCCCGAGGTGTGTTCAGCGATGAACTCATGGTCGAACACCGGTTCGCCGCCGGTGGCCTGTGCTTCGCGCTCCCATTGCAGCAGGAACTTGACCATGCCACGCATGACCGCCATGTCACCGCCAAGTGCCGGGCGGAAGTACGCGGTGTTGGTCGGCTCGGAGCCGTTCAGCAACATTTCGATCGGGTGCTGCGGGTGCTGGAAGCGCTCCAGTCCGCGCTCCTTGAGTGGGTTGATGCAGATCACCTGTGCACCGCGCTTGACCGCTTCGCGCAACGGTTCGAGCATCCGTGGGTGGTTGGTGCCGGGGTTCTGGCCGATGACGAAAATCGCATCGGCATGCTCCAGGTCGTCAAACACCACGGTGCCTTTGCCCACGCCGAGGCTTTCGATCATGCTCACCGCGCTGGCTTCGTGGCACATGTTCGAGCAGTCCGGAAAGTTGTTGGTACCGTAGGCCCGGACGAACAACTGATAGAGAAAGGCTGCCTCATTGCTGGCCCGGCCCGAGGTGTAGAACTCGGCCTGATCCGGCGATTCCAGCGCATTGAGGTGCCGGGCGATCGTCGCGAACGCTTCGTCCCAGGTGGTTTCCACGTAACGGTCGGTGGCCGCGTCATAGCGCATCGGGTGGGTCAGACGGCCCTGATACTCCAGCCAGTAATCGCTCTGCTCGGCCAGCGCCGAGACGCTGTATTTGTTGAAGAAGGCCGGGTCGACCAAACGGCCCGTGGCTTCCCAGTTAACCGCCTTGGCGCCGTTTTCGCAGAACTTGACCATGCCGTTTTCCGGCGACTCGCCCCAGGCACAACCGGGGCAGTCGAACCCGCCGTTCTGGTTGGTCTTGAGCATGGCGCGAATGTTCTTCAGCGCGTTTTCACTGCCCAGCCAGTTTTTGGTAACAGCGATCAGCGCCCCCCAACCAGCGGCGGCACCTTTGTAGAGTTTATAG
>NZ_JBGCUL010000596.1:0-2848 GCF_054177685.1 Pseudomonas sp. P5_A2_2 | reverse complement strand
CCGATGGGTCGTCGGTTGCGATAAACCGATGCGCTGCGCCAGTTGCGTCACCCGCTCGCCGCCCTCGACGGTATCACCCAGTGTTCGCAGCACCGCAAACAATCTTGAGACGGCGCCGACACCGATTTCATTCTTGTTTTCATTCCGCTCAATGGAATTTGGCATCTTGTTTTCCGATTATTAATTTGCTGAACGAATAAAACTCGAAATTGTCATCGCCTCAGTGAAATAGGCCATTGAGCCCATCCTAGTCTTCGTCCTACTCTGCGTCCAGACAGGGGCGATTCGAACAACAGCGGCAGCCGACTCAAGTCGAGCGCCACGCACCCCGGCAACATCTTTTCGTATCTGCCCATACAAAAAAGCGCGCCTGCGGGTGACGCATAACAATCTCAGGTGGAGCGCAGTCATGGCTTTTGTGCAACTTGAAAAACTCTGCAAACGCTACGGCGAAATCGACGCCGTCGTCGCCACCGACCTCTCGGTCGAGAAAGGTGAATTCGTGTCCTTGCTCGGCCCATCGGGATGCGGCAAGACCACCACCCTGCAAATGATTGCCGGCTTCGTCGAAGTCACCAACGGGCGCATCGTGCTCGATGGCCGCGACATCACCCACGCCAAACCCGCCAGCCGCGGTTTGGGGGTGGTGTTCCAGAGCTACGCGCTGTTCCCGCACATGACCGTCAAGGACAACGTCGCCTTCGGCCTGCGCATGCGCAAAGTGCCGAACGCTGATATCCAGCAGCGAGTCGACCGGGTACTGAAACTGGTGCGCCTGAATCAGCACGCCGAGCGTTACCCGCGGGAGCTTTCCGGTGGCCAGCGCCAGCGCGTCGCCCTGGCCCGCGCCCTGGTGATTCAGCCGCCGGTGCTTTTGCTGGATGAGCCACTGTCCAACCTCGACGCCAATCTGCGCGAAGAGATGCAATTCGAGATCCGCCGCATCCAGCGCGAAGTTGCAATCACCACGCTGATGGTCACCCACGACCAGTCGGAAGCGCTATCCATCAGCGACCGTGTCGTGGTGATGCAGGCCGGGCGCATCACCCAGATCGACGCGCCCTACACCCTCTACGAACACCCGCGTACCGAATTCATATCCGGATTCGTCGGCAAGGCCAATCTGCTGCCCGGCGAGCGCAATGGTGCCGGTGCGGTTCAGGTGTGCAGTGTTGGCAAAGGCGATCTGACCCTGAGCCTGCGGCCGGAAAAAATCGATCTGCGCGATGCAGGCCACGGTCGTTTACAAGGCAAGATCGTCAGTCGGTTTTTCCTCGGCAGCCAATGGCTGTACGGCGTCGGGACGAGCCTGGGTGAACTCTGCGTGGTGCGCCGCAACGATGGCTCGGCGCCGTTGAACGAAGGCACTGCAGTCGGTCTGGACTGGGACGCGGCGCTGCTGCGAGTGCTCAGTGTCGACGAGGTGCCAGCATGAGTACCCTTACCGCCACCCGCCAGGGACGCCAGGGGTATTGGCTGTCCGCACCAGCCCTGGCCTTGTACCTCGGCTTGCTGATCATCCCGCTGGGATTGACCCTGGTGCTGTCGTTCAACGTCTTCGACTACAGCTCGGGGATCAACGGCGATGCCTACACCGTCGAGCACTACAGCAGCCTGCTGGGCGATCCGTATTTCTACGAGATCTTTCTGCGCACCTTGTGGATCAGCGCCCTGACCACTTTGCTCTGCGTGCTGATCGGCGTGCCCGAGGCCTACATCCTCAGCCGCATGGGCACACCCTGGCGCTCGATTTTCCTGATTCTGATCCTCACCCCGCTGCTGATTTCGGTGGTGGTGCGCGCCTTCGGCTGGAGCCTGTTGCTCGGCGCCGACGGCCTGGTCAACCAGACCCTGCAAGCCCTCGGTGGCTCGCCGATGAAGCTGCTCTACACGCCGTTCGCGGTGGTGATTGCGCTGGTCCACGTGATGCTGCCGTTCATGATCATTCCGGTCTGGACCTCGCTGCAGAAGCTCGACCCCKCCGCCGAACAAGCCGCGCAGTCGCTGGGCGCCAGTCACTTCACGGTGATTCGCCAGGTCGTGCTGCCACAGGTCATGCCTGGTGTGTTGTCCGGCACATTGATCGTGTTTGGCCTGGCCGCCAGCTCATTCGCGATTCCCGRCCTGCTCGGCGGTCGTCGGCTGAAGATGGTTGCCACGCTGATCTACGACCAGTACCTGTCGGAACTCAATTGGCCCATGGGCGCGGCCATTGCCGTGGCTCTGCTGCTCATCAACCTGCTGATCATGCTGTCGTGGAATCGCATGATCGAAGGCCGCTACAAGAAGTCATTGGGATAATTCGTCATGTCCAGGAACGGTCCTTTCGCCCTGCTGTTTCATACCCTGGTGGTGTTGTTCATGATGGCGCCGCTGGTGGTGGTTTGCCTTGTGGCCTTCACCCCGGAAAACACCCTGAGCCTGCCGACCACGGAGTTCTCTCTACGCTGGTTTCGCGCGGTGTTCGAGCGTGCCGATTTTGTCGATGCGTTCTACAACAGCCTGATCCTGGCGTTCAGTGCAGCCACCCTGGCGACGCTGATCGCGGTGCCCGCCGCGCTGGCGATCACTAGATTCGAGTTTCCCGGTCGAGACTTTCTCAACGGCCTGTTTCTGTCGCCGATCATCATTCCGCACCTGGTACTCGGTGTGGCGTTGCTGCGCCTGTTTGCGTTGCTGGGTGTCAATGGCAGCTTCGTCTGGCTGATCTTCGCCCACGTGCTGGTGATTACACCGTATGTGCTGCGTCTGGTGCTGGCCTCGGCCATTGGCCTGGATCGCAGCGCCGAACACGCCGCGCAATCCTTGGGCGCAGGGCGCTTCACGCTGTTCCGCCAGATCACCCTGC
>NZ_JBGCUL010000595.1:0-2863 GCF_054177685.1 Pseudomonas sp. P5_A2_2 | reverse complement strand
GGGCATGACAGCTCCAGACTGGGCGGCAGAAGAAAAATACTGCGCCCGATTCTAGGACATTGATCATTAAAAGGCTCTACAGCGGCGCATCCATAACGCCATTGCCTGGCCATCCCATTCCCCAATGACTCACCCATTCATGCAACAAATAGTTTTTTTGTGACCGACGGTTCACTTTCGACCTTTGACAGCAGCGTTTCTTGTCTATATTTTTTCGTTTCTGAAACTGCACGAAACGTCCTACCGCTGCACCCAGCAGTAAACCGCGACTAGGATGGGGATCCTGTCTCGCTGAAAACCGCGCTCCGACCATGATGGAAAAGAGCGCCAGACAACAAAAAAAATGAGGTTTCAATGACAACTGCTTTACAACAACCGTCGCTCTCGAGCCAATGCATGGCCGAGTTTCTGGGTACGGCGCTACTGATTTTTTTTGGTACAGGTTGTGTTGCCGCGCTCAAAGTCGCGGGTGCCAGTTTTGGTTTGTGGGAAATCAGCATTATCTGGGGCGTCGGCGTCAGCATGGCGATCTACCTCACCGCCGGGGTTTCCGGAGCTCATCTGAACCCTGCCGTCAGCATTGCCCTGAGCATTTTCGCGGACTTCGAAAAACGTAAATTGCCTTTCTATGTACTCGCCCAGGTGGCGGGTGCCTTCTGTGGAGCGTTGCTGGTCTACACCCTCTACAGCAATCTATTCTTCGAATTCGAACAAACGCACCACATGGTTCGCGGCACTCAAGCCAGCCTCGAATTGGCCTCTGTGTTCTCCACCTTCCCGAATCCTGTGCTGACCACCGCCCAGGCATTTCTGGTCGAGGTGATCATCACGGCCATCCTGATGGGCGTGATCATGTCCCTGACCGATGACAACAATGGCCTGCCCAAAGGCCCGTTGGCACCGCTGCTGATCGGCCTGCTGATTGCGGTGATCGGTAGCTCGATGGGACCGCTGACCGGTTTTGCCATGAACCCTGCGCGGGACTTCGGCCCTAAACTGATGACTTTCTTCGCTGGCTGGGGTGAAATTTCCTTCACCGGCGGACGCGATATTCCGTATTTCCTGATTCCTGTTTTTGCACCGATTGTCGGTGCCTGCCTCGGCGCCGCCGCCTATCGCGGGCTGATTGCCCGCCATCTGCACGGCGCCGTACCTGCTACAAAGGATGCAACAGCTGCCATTGACGGCAAACCCAGAACTTCTTGATACCGTTGGCGCGTGCCCCTGCCCTTTGATCACGCGCCAGACCTCACTCCCTTATTTCGTCCAAGGCAATCGACATGACCGACACACAGAATAAGAACTACATCATTGCCCTCGATCAGGGTACGACCAGCTCCCGCGCGATCATTTTCGACCGCGACGCGAACGTGGTCTGCACCGCCCAACGGGAGTTCGCTCAGCACTACCCGCAAGCAGGCTGGGTCGAACACGATCCGATGGAAATCTTCGCCACCCAGAGCGCAGTGATGGTCGAGGCCCTGGCACAAGCCGGCCTGCACCACGACCAGGTGGCGGCCATCGGYATCACCAACCAGCGCGAAACCACCGTGGTCTGGGACAAGAACACCGGCCGCCCGATCTACAACGCCATCGTCTGGCAGTGCCGACGCAGCACCGAGATCTGCCAGCAACTCAAACGCGATGGCCACGAGCAATACATCAGCGACACCACAGGCCTGGTCACCGACCCGTATTTCTCCGGCACCAAGCTCAAGTGGATCCTCGACAACGTCGAAGGCAGCCGCGAACGCGCGCGCAACGGTGAGCTGCTGTTCGGCACCGTCGACAGCTGGTTGATCTGGAAGTTTACCGGCGGCAAGGTGCATGTCACCGACTACACCAATGCTTCGCGTACCATGCTCTTCAACATCCACACCCTGGAGTGGGACGCGAAGATGCTGGAAGTCCTCGACATCCCGCGTGAGATGCTCCCGCAAGTCAAATCGTCGTCCGAGATCTACGGCCACACCAAAAGCGGCATCGCCATCGGCGGCATTGCCGGTGACCAGCAAGCCGCTCTGTTCGGCCAGATGTGTGTCGAGCCAGGCCAGGCGAAAAACACCTACGGCACTGGTTGCTTCTTGCTGATGAACACTGGCGACAAAGCCGTGAAATCCCAACACGGCATGCTGACCACCATCGCCTGCGGCCCGCGTGGCGAAGTGGCCTATGCCCTGGAAGGTGCGGTGTTCAACGGCGGCTCCACCGTGCAATGGCTGCGTGACGAACTGAAGATCATCAACGACGCCCACGACACCGAATACTTCGCCAACAAGGTCAAGGACAGCAACGGCGTGTACCTGGTGCCGGCCTTCACCGGTCTTGGCGCTCCCTACTGGGATCCGTACGCCCGTGGCGCATTGTTCGGCCTGACCCGCGGCGTACGCGTGGATCACATCATTCGTGCCGCACTGGAGTCGATTGCCTACCAGACCCGAGACGTGCTCGACGCCATGCAACAGGACTCCGGCGAACGCCTCAAGGCCCTGCGTGTGGATGGCGGCGCGGTGGCCAACAACTTCCTCATGCAGTTCCAGGCCGACATCCTCGGCACACAGGTCGAGCGTCCGCAAATGCGCGAAACCACGGCACTGGGTGCGGCTTACCTGGCAGGCCTGGCCTGTGGCTTCTGGGGTAGCCTGGAAGAGTTGCGCGGCAAGGCAGTGATCGAGCGCAAGTTCGATCCGACGCTGGATGAAAAGGCGAAGGAAAAACTCTACGCCGGGTGGAAAAAAGCGTGGCCTGTGGCTTCTGGGGTAGCCTGGAAGAGTTGCGCGGCAAGGCAGTGATCGAGCGCAAGTTCGATCCGACGCTGGATGAAAAGGCGAAGGAAAAACTCTACGCCGGGTGGAAAAAAGCG
>NZ_JBGCUL010000594.1:0-2864 GCF_054177685.1 Pseudomonas sp. P5_A2_2 | reverse complement strand
GTGCAACGCCGAGGATCGAGAACCAGATCACCGCCTTGCGCCCGATCCTGTCGCCGATCGGCCCACCAAAGAACGTCCCCGCCGCTACCGCGCCGAGAAACAGGAACAGGTGCAACTGCGAACTGGCGACCGACAGGTCGAATTTCTCGATCAGGTAAAAGGTGAAGTAGCTGGTGAGGCTGGCCATGTAGAAATACTTGGAGAACACCAGCAACCCGAGCACGACCAACGCGCAGGTCACTCGGCCCTTGGACAGGCCGTGAGTCGCCGCCTGACCTTGCTTGAGCTTGAACAGGTTCAAGTGGTTGGCGTACCAGCGGCTGATCCGGTAGAGCACGAACAGCGCAAACACCGCGAACAGGCCGAACCAGGCCACGTGCCCCTGACCATAGGGAATGATGATCGCCGCCGCCAGTAACGGGCCGAACGCCGAGCCTGCATTACCGCCGACCTGGAAGGTCGATTGCGCCAGCCCGAAGCGCCCGCCCGAAGCCAGGCGCGCCACGCGGGACGCTTCCGGGTGGAAGGTCGACGAGCCGATGCCGATCAGCCCCGCCGCCAGCAGAATCAATGGAAAGCTGCCGACCACCGACATCATCAGAATCCCGACCAGGGTGCAGATCGTCCCCGCCGGCAATAACCACGGCTTGGGATGGCGGTCGGTGTAGTAACCAACCCACGGCTGCAGCAGCGAGGCCGTCAACTGGAACGTCAGGGTGATCAGGCCGACCTGGGTGAAGGTCAGGCCATAGTTGGCCTTGAGCATCGGATAGATCGATGGCAGCACCGACTGGATCAGGTCGTTGATCAAATGCGCCAGCGCTACCGCGCCGATGATGCGCATCACCAGGGGACTGCTTTGGGGCGTAGCGGACGCCGGCACTGAGCCGGACTGGGCGTTGCTGATAGCCATGGGAGTTTCCAAAACACAAGAGGTACAAACGTGCAGGTGCGTCAATGTGCCATTTTTCAGTGCGGCAACGCCATCCCCTTAGCCTGCTAACGACTTCGTTTTTCATCGCCACAACCTTGATGGCGCAAAGCCATGGTCTGAATCTTGCCTTCCTTGTCTGCTTGAACGCGGCCTCCTTACAAAGGAGACCAAGAATGGGAAGTTTCGCCACAGAGTCGGCCTACAGAGCGGACAAGGGTGAACTTTCGAGGCCTTTTAAGAGGGCACGAGTCGGGGGCAATAACCTCCGGCGCACGCCAATGGTGCGTGGTGTCCAGAGGAGTCATGGGGCATGCAGGCTTTTTTATCACCGGGGATCGGGCTGCTGGGGCGCTTCGGCTTCGCACGCAAATTCCAGCTGTTGTTTCTGCTGTTTATCCTGCCGCTGGCCGGCAGCCTGTGGATGATCGGCCAGGACTATCGCGACAAACTCAGCCTGATCTCCGGCGAACGCGCCGGGGTACGGCAACTGCTGGCTCTTGATGCGCTGGATGACCTGCTCGGCGCCCAGCGTGATCGTGCCGCCCGGTGGCGCGCCACGGAAACCAATCGCCAGCCAACGCCGGCCACCCTCGCCGCGATGGCAGCCTTCGATGCGGTTCAGCCTGCCGTCAGCCAGGCCACTGCCGAGTTAGGCCAGGCCCTGCAAAAAGAAAGTGCAGAGGGCGAAACCCTGACGCGTTATCAGGCTCTGCAAACCGCTCTCGATGGCCTCGACTCAAAAAGTCTGAGCAATGTTGGCTGGTGGCCGGATGGCTATGATCGCTTCACCAACGCCTTGAGCGCCCTGCAAGCCTTGCGCGAGCAAATCGCCATGGACAATCGCCTGACGCTGGCATCGTGGCTGGAGACTTATTTGCTGACGCAGATTTCCACCCAGCATGCGCCGGACCTGATCGAACGGGTCGGTCGTCTGGCGGCGATGGGTCAGGCCTCGGTGGTGTCTGGGCAGTTTACCCTGCAAAGCCGTCTTCAACTGCGCGACTTGCGCAGCCGCATCGGCGATGCGCGAGAGCAGCTTGTGAAAACGGCTGGCCTGCTCGAAGCGCGCTTGCCCAGCGCCCTGCAAACCTGGGCCGGGCAATACCACGACAGCCTCAAGCACCTCGATGCGGGCCTGAAGGTGCTGGATGACGGCGTGTTCGGCGGCAGCATCAACCTCAAGCCGGAAGACTTCGAACACAGTCTCGATGCCCTGCTTTCCGACCTCGCCTCGTTGCGCCAGCAGTCGCTGGTGTCGCTGGATCAACGCCTGGATTACTACCACGGCTCGGCGATCCGCCAGTTCATTGTGGTGGCCGCCGTGTTGGGCTGCCTGCTGTTGGCGGCACTGTATCTGTTCATCTGCTTGCAGGCCTCGATCCGCCGCAGCGCCAGCGGTATCACGGTGCTGGCCGAGGCGTTGCGCGATGGCAATCTGAGTCTGCAAGTGCCGGTTCAGGGTCGGGACGAGCTGGCAGTCATCAGCACCGCGCTGAACGTCGCCGTGGTTCAACTGCGCACCAGCCTGCAAGGGGTGGATCACGAAACCCTGCAATTGAGCAACGCGGTGAAAACCCTCAATCATCATTCCAGCGATGCCCTGGGCGAAGTCGAAGCCCAGCAGTTGCAGATCAGCCAGATTGCCGCTGCGGCGACGCAATTGGCCGCCACCTCCCAAGGGGTGGCCCACAGTTGCGAACAGGCGTCCGGCAGCGCCCAGCACACCCGGCGCATTGCCGCCGACAGCAGCCGTGACAGCCAGCGCACCACCGCGAGCATCCAGCAACTCAATCAACGCCTGAACGACACTGCCGCGGCGCTGGGCCGGGTCAGTGAACAAGGGCAGCAGATTCAACTGGTGGTCGACACCATTCGCGGCGTCGCCGAGCAGACCAACCTGTTGGCACTCAACGCCGCCATCGAGGCGGCT
>NZ_JBGCUL010000593.1:0-2864 GCF_054177685.1 Pseudomonas sp. P5_A2_2 | reverse complement strand
TTCATCATGAAGCCTCAAAAACGGTTCGTATAGTTTCGTAATTAACTAAATTTTTTTTGACTCATGCCGCCTTTAGGCGACTCACCGGCATAACCACAAATGTTGCTGACGAACTGGCGACCAGCACTTCTCGCTGAGGGTCATGAAGTTCGGCTCTGGCGAATGCAATCTGACGACCCACACGCTCAACTGTTGCCTTTGCTTTCAACAACGACGGTTTCGCAGCCGCCTGCATATTCACCGTAATACTGGTAGTGGCACAGGTTTGCCCGCAGGGCAGCATGCTGAGCACTGCAAAAGCCATGGCATAGTCGAGCATGGTCATCAAGGTGCCACCGGCTATAACACCATTTCCCTGAATGGCTGTTACTGGCGCTTCGAAACTGAGTTCGACAGCTCCAGGGCGGCCATGAACCAACCGAGCGCCAAGCGCACTTAGTCCAGCAGTCAATTCAAACGGGATGTCGAATTGGGCCTCTGAAATAACACGCTCCAAAAAGGCCCGATCTGGATTGTCATCGATCGTTTGCATAATACGTTACCTCAACCTGGATAACTGATGCACTTCTGCCGCTGCTCACCCAGTCCGGCAATTGTGCCAACCATAATATCGCCGTCGCGCAAGAAACGATTGTAATGAGTTCCATTGCCTGCAGGGGATCCGGTACAAATCACATCACCTGGCAATAGCTTTGCGTACTTCGAGATGTATGCAATTTGTTGTTCAATTCCAAAAAGCATATCTGCAGTCGTCTCATCYTGCATTGTTTTGCCGGACACTGTCAGTTGCATCGAGAGGTTGTGTGGATCTTCAACGAACTGCTTGGGAACCAGATACGGACCAAGCGGAAGAAAGCCTGGCTGCCCTTTCGATCTCAGCCAGTCGGTACCGAGCATCTTGTAGTCAGTGCGTGGAATCAGGTCACGAGCCGAGATGTCATTGATGATCGTATAACCGGCGACATAATCCATGGCCTCTTCCGCCCGGATATTGTACCCCTCCTTGCCTATCACTACGGCCAATTCCAACTCCCAGTCCGGCTTGCTGGTAGTGGGTGGAAGTACCAAGTCCTCATAGGCACCCGAAATTGCAGAGACTGGCTTGGTGAATACATAGGGTTCTCCATTAGCCACCCTCTGATCCATCATATCTTCGGCCCACTTCCTCAGTTCTTCCTTGCTCAGCCCTTCTGGTCCGACATTTGAATCAACGGTCAAATCCACTACATGCTTTCGATAGTTTGCGCCTGTGCAGAACACTTGCCGCGGCAGGTCAATCGCAGGGCGAAACGTGAGTTGATCTTCATTATACCAAGAGGAAGTAGTGGTTTTACTCACAATCGATTCGAGCGCGGCGCAGCTGGCATCCCAGTTTTCCAGTAGCGACAGCACATTTTTTTCTCGGAGAATATCAACCCCGAACTCCTCAGCCACACTGCTGACTGGAACAACTTTTCCGTCGACAACCAGACCAGCAAAGCGGTGCTGCGGATTGGTTTTTAAAGAAAATGTACCGAGCGAGAACTTCTTCATGTGCACCTCCGAATTATTGTAAGAATGAGCCGTCGACAATTTGCTCATAGGTAAAATCCGCTCCGGGTAACCCAAGCAGCGCTCTCTGTCCAATAAGAAGTTCAATACCCTCGCGAGAAGGCGTCAGAGTTCCAGGGAATGTATTCACCAGTGCTGTTACTGCTTCGACAGGCATGCCAAGTACCTCCAAAGCCTCTGTCAGCTTTGCCGTGTCGCCAGGCAGGGTCGTTAGCGTTGCGTTGAGGATGCGTACCCACGCTTTCAGCGCTTCATTCGCATGACTCACCGATTTCCTCACGACCAATCCTTGACCTGGAAAATTGGCAAATACATCCTGAATCGTTGCAATTTTCTTGAGTCCCCGCTGAACCGCCATGGTGTCGAACGGCGGCCCGAGCAAGGTCGCATCACCCTCCTCCGCAACAAGAGCCGTAAACCGCTCACGCACCCCGCCAACGGGTGTCAGGCGATAGTCGTCAGAAAGGAGTCCTGCTTCCTTGAGTAGCGCTCGAAGGGCAATGACAAAACCGTTCTCAGGGGCATCCACCAGAATGTTGGCACCGCGCAAATCCGCAGGAGCTGACATGGCCGAGGAGCCGACCAGTTGTAACGGCGTCGTGGTTTCAATCTGAGCAATCACCACGAAGTCTTGTGGACCTTGCCGGCGGTTCCAGTGCAGAACGTTGTCGATCGACGTTACGACCGCGTCGACCTCTCCTGCACACAGTGACGAGTACTGCTCATCAGACGATTGAGTCATCGAAGACTCGAGGCGCAAATCTGCCGGCATTTGCCACGAGGCTGCTACCGCAATGGCAGGAGGGACAAACCACATCACACGCAGAGAGTCGTTGGACATTTTTTGTTCTCGTTGAAAGTACTCTATATATAAAACTATACGTATCGTTTTGTCAACGAGCCTACCCATGCTTGATAAACCCGCCAGAGGGCGGGTATTACAGGTCTAACACCATACGAGGCGTCTTGCTTCCTGAGCAGCAGACAAAGACAGTCTTGCCCGCCTGCTTTTCCGCCTCGCTGAGAATTGAATCGCGATGGTCTGGCGTGCCCTCCAGCACCCGCACCTCACAAGCACCACAGATGCCTTCGCGACAGGAATGCATCACCTCTACACCGTTTTCAATCAGCGCATCGAGCATGCTTTTGCCCTGCTCCATCTTGAGGGTCTTCCCGGTCTTCGCCAGTACGATCTCATACCCACCCGATGTCGCGGCTTCCTGCAGCGGTATAAAGCTCTCGAAGTGAACTCTGCTATCAGCGATGGAAAGCGCCTTTGCTTGCTGAGAATAGGCCTGAATCATCCCCGCAGG
>NZ_JBGCUL010000592.1:0-2864 GCF_054177685.1 Pseudomonas sp. P5_A2_2 | reverse complement strand
GTACCAGTTGGCGATGCAGGGCCTGGATTTGCACCGCGATATCTATTCGCACATCTCCGGCGTCGACCTGGTGCGCGACGGCGACGGCACCTACTACGTGCTCGAAGACAATCTGCGTACACCGAGCGGCGTCAGTTACATGCTCGAAGACCGCAAGATGATGATGCGGCTGTTCCCCGAGCTGTTCGCGGCACAACGCATCGCTCCCATCGACCACTACCCGAACCTGCTGCTCGATACCCTGAAAAGCTCAAGTCCCATCGACAATCCAAGCGTGGTGGTGCTGACACCCGGCCGCTTCAACAGCGCGTTCTTCGAACATGCGTTTCTCGCGCGGGAAATGGGTGTGGAACTGGTGGAGGGCGCGGACCTGTTCGTGCGTGACGACAAGGTCTACATGCGCACCACCGACGGGCCGAAAGCGGTCGACGTGATTTATCGTCGCCTTGACGACGCCTTCCTCGATCCGCTGGCGTTCAACCCGGAATCGATGCTCGGCGTGCCGGGACTGCTGTCGTCCTACCGTTCCGGCAACGTGGTGCTGGCCAATGCCATCGGCACGGGGGTGGCGGATGACAAGTCGGTGTATCCGTTCGTTACCGACATGATCCGTTTCTACCTGGACGAAGAACCGATCCTGAAGAACGTGCCGACCTGGCAATGCCGTAATCCGTCTGAGCTTTCCCACGTGCTGGCCAATCTTCCAGAACTGGTGGTCAAGGAAACCCAAGGCTCCGGCGGGTACGGAATGCTGGTGGGGCCGGCAGCGACGGCGGCGGAAATCGAAGCCTTCCGCGCGCGGATCATCGCCAAACCCCATGCGTATATCGCACAACCGACGCTGTCGCTGTCGACCTGTCCGACCTTTGTCGAAAGCGGCATCGCGCCGCGCCACATCGACTTGCGGCCGTTTGTCCTGTCGGGCCGCGAAACCCGGGTCGTGCCCGGCGGTTTGACCCGCGTCGCCCTGCGCGAAGGCTCCCTGGTGGTCAATTCCTCCCAGGGCGGCGGAACCAAGGACACCTGGGTGGTCGAGGATTAAAGGAAGCCTGTCATGTTAAGTAGAACTGCCTCGGATTTGTATTGGATGTCGCGTTACCTGGAGCGGGCGGAAAACCTCGCACGGATGCTCGACATCAGCTATTCGCTGTCGCTGATGCCGCAGGACGGACGTGGCGATGGTTTGCACGAATTGGCCATGCCGCTGTTGATCACCGGTACCCTGGACGATTACCTGGAGCGCCATGGCGAACTGCATGCCGAACGGTTGCTGCATTTCTTCGCTCTGGATGCGGCCAACCCGGCGAGCATCTACAGCTGCCTCGGTGCCGCACGGGCCAGTGCTCATGCGGTGYGTGGGCGCATCACCGCCGACATGTGGGAAAACATCAACGCCACCTGGCTGGAAATTCGCGGCATCGCCGAACAGGGTCTCGGTCGCTACGGCATGAGCCGTTTCTGCGAGTGGATCAAGGAACGTTCCCACCTGTTCCGGGGCGCGTCCTACGGCACCATCATGCGTAACGATGCGTTTCGCTTCATTCGTCTGGGGACTTTTATCGAACGGGCGGACAACACCTTGCGTCTGCTCGATGCCCGCTACGAAATGGCTGGCGATCAGGCCGAAGCGGTCAGCGATGGCACGGCTCACGCGTATTACCAATGGAGCGCGTTGCTGCGGGCGTTGTCGTCGTTCGAGGCCTACACGGAAATCTACCGCGACGCCCCCGGCGCCCGGCATGTCGCCGAGTTGCTGTTGCTGCGGGCCGATGTGCCGCGATCCCTGCGCGCCTGCACCGAAGAGATCGACCAGATCCTCGCGCAATTGCCGGGGGCCAACGGTCGCCCCGCACAACGCCTGGCGGCAGAAATGGACGCACGCCTGCGCTACACCGGCATCACCGAAATTCTTGACGAAGGCCTGCACGCCTGGCTGACCGAGTTCATCCCGCTGGTGCGCCAGTTGGGTAACGCGATTCACAGTTCTTATCTGGAGGCCGCATGAGACTTTCCATTAGCCACGAGACCACCTATCACTACGAAGACAAGGTGCGGGCGAGCATCCAGTACCTGCGACTGACGCCCCACGACAGCGAGCGTCAGCACGTGCTCAGCTGGCAACTTGACCTGCCGCGCCCGGTGCGCGCGCAACTCGATCCGTTCGGTAACATCCTGCATGTGCTGACCATGGACGAACCGCACGAAGCGATCATCATCGGTGCCCGTGGCCAGGTCGATATCGACGAAATGCGTGAGGCCGAACACGAGAGCCAGTCGGCGTTGCCGTTTCTGCGCTTCACCCGTTTGACCGAAGCCGACGCCGCCCTGCGGGCGTTCGCCGAGAAGGCATGCAAGCAACGCCGCGATCGCACGGCGCTGATCGATCTGATGCATGGCCTCAACCAGCATATGACCTACACGCCGGGCTCCACGGAAGTCGACACCAGCGCGGCCAAGGCCTTTGCCGGGCGCTCCGGCGTGTGTCAGGACCACACCCACGCGTTTCTCGCCTGCACCCGCAGCCTGGGCATTCCTGCGCGTTATGTGTCGGGTTATCTGTACAGCGAAAACAGCGAACACCTGGCCAGCCACGCCTGGGCCGAAGCCTGGCTGGACGACGCCTGGTACAGCTTCGACGTGACCAATGAACTGGCCCGGCCGGAACGCCACCTGAAACTGGCGGTGGGCCTGGATTACCTGGATGCCTGTCCGGTGCGCGGGATGCGCCGGGGCGGCGGGTGTGAGCAGATGCACGCCAAGGTGCTGGTTTCACCGACGCCCGCGCCAGTGATCTCGGTACAACAGCAGTAACGGAAACACCGCCGAACCCTGTAGGAGCGAGCCTGCTCGCGATGGCGTCAGAT
>NZ_JBGCUL010000011.1:0-36846 GCF_054177685.1 Pseudomonas sp. P5_A2_2 | reverse complement strand
ATGGTCGGGGTAAGGGGATTCGAACTCCTGACATCCTGCTCCCAAAGCAGGCGCGCTACCGGACTGCGCTATACCCCGGTTTGAAATTGGCTCCGTGACCAGGACTCGAACCTGGGACCCAATGATTAACAGTCATTTGCTCTACCGACTGAGCTATCACGGAACTACACATTTCAATTTACAACATTGAAGCTTTACTGCGTTCTCTTCAACCCGTTCGCATCGCTGCGTTCGTGTGTCTGAGGCGCGCTATTCTACAATCTTCAGCACCTCTGTCAACCCCCTAAATTGCTTTCAAGTTAATGATTTGCAACTTATTTTGGATTCCTGCTTGGGGAGCGGAAACCCTGGCGGGTGACTGACTGCGGGGCGCACTTTACAAGCCTTTTCCTTTGAGTTCAACAGCCTAACGAAAAAAAGGCCTCGTTATGCGAGGCCTTTTCAATTTTGCCGCCGTTATGGATCAGACGAAGACGATTTCGTCGTTTTCCACCACGCCGTGAGCGGTATCGCCCGGCATGAATCGACCGGACAGGATCAGCTGCGCCAGCGGGTTCTCGATCCAGCGCTGGATAGCGCGCTTGAGTGGCCGTGCGCCGTACACCGGGTCGTAACCGACCGCGATCAGCTTGTCCATCGCCTCAGGGCTGAGCTCAAGCTTCAGCTCGCGCTCGGTCAGGCGGCTGCGCAGACGGCCCAGCTGAATCTCGGTAATGCCGGCGATCTGATCCCGAGCCAACGGCTCGAAGATCACCACTTCATCGACCCGGTTGATGAACTCCGGCCGGAAGTGGGTGGAAATCGCATCCATCACCGCCGCGCGCTGCGCCTCACGGTCACCGACCAGTTCCTGGATCTGTACCGACCCCAGGTTGGACGTCATGACAATCACGGTGTTCTTGAAGTCCACCGTGCGGCCATGGCTGTCGGTCAGACGACCATCCTCGAGCACTTGCAGCAAGATGTTGAACACATCCGGGTGCGCCTTCTCGACTTCGTCCATGAGGATCACCGAATACGGCTTGCGACGCACCGCCTCGGTCAGGTAACCGCCCTCTTCGTAGCCCACGTAGCCTGGTGGCGCACCGATCAAGCGAGCCACGGAATGTTTCTCCATGAACTCGGACATGTCGATCCGCACCATCGCCTCTTCAGTATCGAAGAGGAACTCGRCCAACGCCTTGCACAGCTCGGTTTTACCGACACCGGTCGGGCCGAGGAACATGAACGAGCCGCTTGGCCGGTTCGGGTCGGACAACCCGGCGCGGGAACGCCGCACCGCGTTGGAAACCGCCACAACCGCTTCGTCCTGGCCGATCACACGCTGGTGCAACAGGCTTTCCATCTTCATCAGTTTTTCGCGCTCGCCTTCGAGCATCTTCGACACCGGGATACCGGTCCACTTCGACACGACTTCGGCGATCTCCTCTTCAGTCACCTTGCTGCGCAGCAACTGGTTTTCGGGTTTGCCATGCTGGTCGACCATTTGCAGGCTGCGTTCCAGATCCGGGATCACCCCGTACTGCAACTCCGCCATGCGGTTCAGGTCGCCTTTACGGCGAGCGGCTTCCAGTTCCTGGCGGGACTGTTCGATCTTCTGCTGGATTTGCGCAGAACCCTGAACCTCGGCTTTTTCCGAGTTCCAGATTTCTTCGAGATCGGAGTACTCACGCTCATGCCGAGCGATTTCTTCCTGCAATTTTTCCAGACGCTTCTTCGCCGCGTCGTCGCTTTCTTTCTTCAGCGCCTGGGATTCCACCTTCAGCTGAATCAGGCGGCGCTCCAGACGGTCCAGCACTTCCGGCTTGGAGTCGATTTCCATGCGGATGCGGCTGGCGGCCTCGTCGATCAGGTCGATGGCCTTGTCCGGCAACTGCCGGTCAGTGATGTAGCGATGGCTGAGCTTGGCCGCGGCAATGATCGCGCCGTCAGTGATCGCCACCTTGTGGTGAACCTCATAACGCTCTTTGAGGCCACGCAGGATGGCGATGGTGTCTTCTTCGCTCGGCTCGTCCACCAGCACTTTCTGGAAACGTCGCTCGAGAGCGGCGTCCTTCTCTATGTATTGGCGGTACTCGTTGAGCGTGGTGGCGCCCACGCAGTGCAGCTCACCACGGGCCAGGGCCGGCTTGAGCATGTTGCCCGCATCCATCGAGCCTTCGCCTTTACCGGCGCCGACCATGGTATGCAACTCGTCGATGAACAGGATGATCTGCCCTTCCTGCTTCGACAGTTCATTGAGCAAGGCCTTTAGCCGCTCTTCGAACTCACCGCGATACTTGGCACCGGCAATCAGCGCCCCCATGTCCAGGGACAACAGGCGCTTGCCCTTGAGGCCGTCCGGCACTTCACCATTGATGATGCGCTGGGCCAGGCCTTCGGCGATGGCGGTTTTACCCACGCCTGGCTCACCGATCAGCACCGGGTTGTTCTTGGTACGGCGCTGCAGGACCTGGATGGTCCGGCGAATTTCATCGTCTCGGCCGATCACCGGATCGAGCTTGCCGTCTTCGGCGCGCTTGGTCAGGTCGACGGTGTATTTATCCAGCGCCTGCCGCGCTTCCTCGTGGTTCGGGTCATTGACGGCCTCGCCACCACGCAGGTTGTTGATCGCGTTTTCCAGGGCTTTCTTGCTCACGCCCTGACCGAGCAACAGTTTTCCGAGCTTGCTGTTCTCGTCCATGGCGGCGAGCAGCACCAGTTCGCTGGAGATGAACTGGTCGCCCTTCTGCTGGGCCAGACGATCGGCCTGATTGAGCAGGCGCGCCAGATCCTGCGACATGTTCACGTCGCCGGTCGGGTTCTGGATTTTCGGTAGCTGGTCGAGCTCTTTGGTCAACTCTTTACGCAGGCTGTTGACGTCGAAGCCCACCTGCATCAGCAGGGGCTTGATCGAGCCGCCCTGCTGTTCGAGCAAGGCTTGCATCAAGTGCGCAGGCTCGATGGCCGGATGATCGTGGCCGACAGCCAGGGATTGGGCATCGGACAACGCTAACTGCAATTTGCTGGTTAAACGGTCTATACGCATGGGTCACCTTCCTATTGAGCAGGCCGGACCGATAAAACATCCTGAATGAAGAAACCTGCCAGATAGCACAATAGATGTGGTCGATTCTGGGAGTTTCAAGCGTCGGAACGTTGATGCAGGTCAGGGAAGTCTAGCGTTCGAGCCAGATCAAGGAAGCAAATCGACCGGTACGAGGATTTCGCCGGTAAGAGAAGAAGCGCGGATCGGTGACTGTGCAGAACCCGCCGCCGTAGACCGCAGTAACCCCGCGAGCCGCCAGACGCAGACGCGCAAGCCTATAGATGTCGGCCATGAACTTGCCGGGGTTTTGGCTCGGTACAAAGGCCTCTGCTGCTTGCGGCAACTGCTGCACGAAGGTTTCGCGCACTTCAGGGCCGACTTCAAAGGCTTGCGGGCCGATGGCCGGGCCAAGCCAGACCAATACCTCGGCAGGCGGTACCGCCAGACTGTCGAGGGTGGCTTCCAGCACGCCCGCCGCCAGCCCGCGCCAACCAGCATGGGCCGCAGCGACACGGGTACCGGCACGGTCGCAAAACAGCGCAGGCAGGCAATCGGCGGTCATCGCAGCGCAGGCGACGCCCGGAGTTGATGTCCAACTGGCATCAGCCGTATCCACCCGGTCAGGATCAGCATGGGCCACGACAATGCCGTGGACCTGCTGCAGCCAGGCCGGTTGAATGGAGAAATGATCGGTAAGACGACGGCGATTCTCGGCAACAGCTTCAGGGCTGTCGTCGACGTGATCGCCGAGGTTGAGGCTGTCGAACGGCGCCACACTGACGCCGCCCGCACGGGTGGTCACGCAGGCTTTGACCCCGGCCGGCGCGGGCCAGTCAGGAATCAGCCAGTCACTCATCCGATGAACGCCTCGCGGTCTTGCTTGAGCAGGGTCAGCAGCCAGACGAAATCTTCCGGCAACGGCGATTCCCAGCTCATGCGCTGACCGGTGGTCGGATGATCCAGCTCCAGGAAACGCGCATGCAGCGCCTGACGCGGGAAGCTTTTCAGGGATTCGACCATGGTTGGGTTGGCGGCCGGCGGAATACGGAAACGACCACCGTAGGCGGGATCTCCGACCAACGGGTAGTTGATGTGCGCCATGTGTACGCGAATCTGGTGCGTACGACCGGTTTCCAGCTTCACCCGCACATGGGTGTGGGAGCGGAAACGCTCGAGCACGCGGTAATGGCTGACGGCCTGCTTGCCACCTTCCATCACGGCCATGCGCTGGCGCTGCTGGCCGTGACGACCGATCGGCGCATTGATCTTGCCTCCGGCTGTCACCACACCGATCACGATGCACTCGTAGATCCGGCTGACGCTGCGGCTCTGCAACTGTGTCACCAACTGCGTCTGCGCTTGAATGGTCTTGGCCACCACCATCAGACCGGTGGTGTCCTTGTCCAGGCGATGCACGATACCGGCGCGCGGCACATTGATGATGTCCGGCACGTGGTGCAGCAAGGCGTTGAGCAGGGTGCCATCGGCATGACCGGCAGCCGGGTGTACCACCAGGCCCGCAGGTTTGTTGATCACCAGGATGTCGTCGTCTTCGTAGACGATGTCCAGGGCAATGTCTTGAGCGACCCATTCGCCCTGAGCTTCCTGCTCGGCAGTCAACTCAAGGATGGCGCCGCCATGGACGATGTCTCGCGGGCGGATAACCGCCCCATCCACAGTCAGGCGGCCGTCTTTGATCCAGGCGGAAAGGCGCGAGCGCGAGTGCTCAGCGAATAATTGTGCGGCGACTTGATCGAGGCGTTGGCCGCCCAATTCGGACGGCACCTCTGCGCGAAGTTCAATTTTATCGGACATGCTCAGACTAGGCGTCGGCACAGCCTTTGGTTTCGGCTGCGCGCTTGTGGTTAAATACGGCGTCTTTTGCCCCGAGGCTATTCAACGGGGCGTTCATCATAACAGGACGGCCACGCCCAAGACAGCGGCCGTCATAGGGACGCAAGCCGCCATGCAAGTGAAACACCTGCTGCTGATCGCCATCCTCGCATTGACCGCTGCTTGCTCATCGAAGGAAGTCGTAGACGAAAACCTCAGTGAAGTCGAGCTGTACCAACAGGCTCAAAACGACCTGGACAACAGTAGCTACACCAGTGCCATCGCCAAGCTGAAGGCTCTGGAATCGCGTTATCCGTTCGGTCGCTATGCCGACCAGGCGCAACTCGAACTCATCTACGCCAACTACAAGAACACCGAGCCAGAAGCGGCCAAGTCCGCTGCGGAACGCTTCATTCGTCTGCACCCACAGCATCCGAACGTCGATTACGCCTACTACCTCAAGGGCCTGACTTCTTTCGATCAGGACGTCGGCCTGCTGGCGCGCTTCCTGCCACTGGACATGACCAAGCGTGACCCGGGCGCCGCCCGCGACTCCTATAACGAGTTCGCCCAGCTGACCAGCCGCTTCCCGAACAGCCGCTACGCGCCAGACGCCAAGCAGCGCATGATTTATCTGCGCAACCTGCTGGCGGCCTACGAAATTCACGTGGCCGACTACTACCTGACCCGCCAGGCCTATGTCGCCGCCGCGAACCGCGGTCGTTACGTGGTGGAAAACTTCCAGGAAACCCCTTCGGTCGGCGACGGCCTGGCGGTGATGACCGAGGCCTACCAGCGCCTGCATCTGGACGAACTGGCGGCTACCAGCCTGGAAACCCTGAAGCTCAACTACCCGAACCACCCGACGCTGGTGGACGGTCAGTTCGTGCCGACCGTGGCCGAAGCCGACAACCGTTCGTGGCTGAGCAAGGCGACTCTGGGCCTGATCGAGTCGCGTCCGCCGCTGCCACCGGGTGAAACCCGCGCCAACCAGGACGTCCAGAGGCAATTCCAGGACGCCAAGGACGCAATCCCGGCCGAGCTCAAGCCTAAAGACGACAATGGCGACGCGGTCGAAGAAGAAAATCACGAAGCGCAAGGCAACAACAGCGACCGCTCGTGGTTCAGCTACATGACTTTCGGCGTGTTCGACTGACACCTCGGGTTGTGCAAAAAGGGAGACTTTCGAGTCTCCCTTTTTTATTTCAGCGCTTTATTACACTGTGCGGCTGTCAGGTCCTTGGCTAAACTGCCGCTTCATCTATCAAAAAGCAGCACACCATGCTTCGTTTATTGTTCTGGGTTGCCCTGATTGCCGCTGCAGTATGGTTCTGGCGCAAGTTCAAGGGGCAGGCATCCACCCCCAAGCCCCCTGCCGAACGGGAAGCGGCGCCCATGGTCCGTTGTGCCCATTGCGGCGTTCACCTACCCCGTGACCGCGCGCTGAGTCACGACCAACAATGGTATTGCAGCCAGGCTCATCTCGAGCAAGACAAGGGTTCCAGAGGCCGCTGATACGTCACCCGAAATGACGGCCGATTGAGGACTATCGCACGCACCCAAGGAACTGAAAGGCGTCGATCGACGTCTGACGCAGATTATTCAAGATCACTCTCTGCGAATGAACCGGGTAATCGAAAACGTCCTCCACTTGTTGTACCGCGAGCAAATGTCGCCGCTACGGCTCGACCTGAAATCACTGGAAATACTCGATAATGAAGCCCCAGCCCCCTATATCAAGGGCCTGGGGCTTTATCGGTCCGGCCAGCCGGACGAAAGCACTCTGTCCCGCCTAGACTTCAAGGCACGCCAGGAAGGCGGCTGCTTTTGCATGACCTATGCTCACGGACGGAGCCCACGTTGAACATGAGACCACGACAAAAAGTCTTGATCGTCGATGACGAGCCGGACATTCGCGAACTCCTGGAAATCACCCTGGGAAGGATGAGACTGGAGACGTTCAACGCCCGCAACGTCGGCGAAGCGCAATCCCTGCTGAAACGCGAAACCTTCGATCTATGCCTGACCGACATGCAGTTGCCGGACGGTACCGGCCTGGAGTTGGTGCAGCACATCCAGCAAAGCCACCCTCAGGTCCAGGTGGCGATGATCACCGCCTATGCCAGCCTCGAAACCGCGGTCAATGTGCTCAAGGCCGGCGCATTCGACTTCCTGACCAAACCGGTGGACCTTACGCGCCTGCGTGAACTGGTCACCAGCGCCCTGCTGGTTCCTGCCCGCGGGGCTGGCATCGATCGCTGCTTGCTGGGTGACTCATTGCCCATGCGCAACCTGCGCAAACAGATCACCAAACTGGCCAGCAGCCATGCGACGGTATACATCAGCGGAGAATCCGGCAGCGGCAAGGAGTTGGTCGCGCGCCTGATCCATGATCAAAGCCCTCGCGCCAATCAGCCGTTCATTGCGATCAACTGCGCGGCGATTCCTTCGGAACTGTTGGAGAGTGAGTTTTTCGGCCATCGCAAAGGCAGTTTCAGCGGCGCCATCGAAGACAAACCCGGTCTGTTCCAGACAGCTCACGGCGGCACCCTGCTCCTCGACGAAGTGGCTGACCTGCCRTTGGCCATGCAAGTCAAACTGCTGCGCGCGATTCAGGAGAAAGCCGTACGTAGCGTCGGCGGGCAGCAGGAAGTGGCGGTGGATGTGCGCATTCTCTGCGCCACGCACAAGGACCTTGGCGCCGAGGTCGCCGCCGGACGCTTTCGTCATGATCTTTACTACCGTTTGAACGTGATCGAACTCCCGGTGCCACCCTTGCGCGAGCGTCGCGATGACATCGAAATACTGGCCAGCCACATACTCAAGCGCCTGGCCGCCGATACCGGTCAACCTGCAGCGAGACTCCACCCCCAGGCCCTCGATGCGCTGAAAAGCTATCGCTTCCCGGGCAATGTGCGGGAACTGGAAAACATGCTCGAACGGGCGCACACCTTGTGCGAGAACAATCAGATCGAAGCCGGCGACCTGCGCCTGGCTGAAGGCAACTGTGGGGCTGAAGGTGGCGTGCCGGACCTGACCCGGATCGACAATCTGGAAACCTACCTGGAAAACGTCGAACGCCAACTGCTGCTCCAGGCCCTGGAGGAAACCCGCTGGAACCGCACGGCGGCGGCTCAGCGGTTGAATCTGTCATTCAGGTCGATGCGTTACCGACTGAAGAAGTTGGGACTGGATTGAGGCCCCCATCGTCGGATCGCCGCCCGGATCAAGCTCGCTCCCACAGGGTCATTGGTGAACACAACAACTGCGAACACCTCAGAACCATTGTGGGAGCGAGCTTGATCCGGGCGGCGATCCGACGATGGCGATCTGACAAACGACAACTGTCCCGCAGTCAAAGCCGCCCGGCAGGCGCATAAGGCGCCGGATCGATAATCGGCGCCCGACCCAGCATCACATCGGCAAACAACTGGCATGACGCTGGCGCCAACACCAGCCCGTTACGGTAATGCCCGCAGTTGAGCCAGAGCCCGTCAAACCCCGGTACCGGGCCGATATAAGGAATGCCCTCGGGTGACCCCGGGCGCAATCCGGCCCAATGCCCCACCACTTCGGCCTCGGCCAGCGCCGGGATCAATTCCACCGCGGACGCCTTCAGGCTTTCCAGTGCCGCCCCGGTCGGCGTCTTGTCAAAGCCTTCATGCTCCAGCGTACTGCCGATCAGAATGTGCCCGTCGCGCCGGGGAATCGCATAACGGCCCTTGGCCAGGACCATGCTCGGCAGGAAATCCGCCGCACACTTGTAGAGAATCATCTGCCCTTTCACCGGTTCGACCGGCAACGTCAGATCCAGACGCTTGAGCAAATCGCCACTCCAGGCCCCCGCCGTCAGGACCACTTGATCGCCCAGGACAGCACCTGTGGCGGTCTGCACGCCGACCACTTTGTTGCCGTCACGAACAAACCCGCTGACTTCGCACTGCTCATGGATCGTCACGTTCGGCAGCGCCAGCAACGCGGCCTTGAGTGACTTCACCAGTCGCGGATTACGCACGTTGGCGACGTCGGCCATGTAGATCGCCCGGGAAAAACCGCTGCCCAGCACCGGCACGGCGTCGTGGGCTGCCGAAATATCCACCGCACTCAACGGACGATTTTCCCGGGCGGCCCATGCCAGCGCTTCAGCCTCGTCATCCAGATCCAGCCAGTAAAGACCGGTGGTGTGCACTTCAGGATCAACGCCGGTGGCGGCAAACAAGCGCTCGCCCAGTTGTGGATAAAAGTCTTGGGACCAGTGAGCCAACGCGGTGACTGCCGGACTGTAGCGCCACGGGTAAAGCGGCGAAACGATGCCGCCACCCGCCCAGGACGACTCCTGGCCTACGTTCGAGCGATCCAGCAGCACAACGCTTTGCACTTCGGACGCGAGATTGRAGGCCGTCAGCAAACCAATCACTCCACCGCCGACAATCACCACTTGCTGTTGCCTGGTCATGTTCTGATCCAATCGTTAAATAGACAGAGAGTGCAAAAGGCACCCGAAAAAAACTCAGCGCCCCCAGCAGTCTTTGCTGGTCAGGCCGGATTTTGCGTTGACCATGCCGAGGACTCCGATATTGGTGATGGTCAGATCACCACACTTGTCAGTGGCCATGCTCGAGTCAGCCTTGCGTACCGCCGTCAACAGGAAGGTCTGGTCGGTCAGGGTCGGTGTGATGGCATAGTAATCATTGCCGGCACTGAGGCCCGTCGCATCGGTGTAGGCATTTTTTTGCGAGTAGAAGCGCTCCAGAAGCTGCGCCTGCTCCGAGAGCAGACCGGCCACTTCTGCGCGGCGGCCCTTGTTCAGGTATTCGGTGTAACTCGGGGCAGCAATGGTCATGACAATACCGATGATCGCAATCGCGATCATGATTTCGATCAGGGTAAAACCGCGGTTGGAACTACGCATGTATCAATTCTCAGTCACTGTATTTGTCGCCACATGATGCGACGGCTGCCGCCGGATTTTTCAATCCCCGCAGTACCGTCGCCAGTGGAATCGTTCACGGCCCCGCCATTGTCGCTGGCGTCCTGGGTCGAATGCTCTCCAACAAAGATCACGCCATCGGATAGCGTGTCACTGTTGTCGACCACTCCATCGGCGTTGCTGTCGAGCATCTTAACGCTGATCGCCTCGGGCAGCTTCAGGCAGACGGCTTTCAACCCCTGATTGCTGTGGTAAAAACCGTACCAGTTGCCATTGGCCAGACAGGTTGGCCGGTTCAGCGCCGGCGAATCCGCTGACGTGGCAGCGTGCGCCGACATCGACAGGTCAAGCGCGACGACGACACCGATCATTTGTGACCATAACCTGACAGGTCGCTCAGTACTTCGCATAGATGCTCTCCACCACACTGCGTGAATGACCCGCGATGCCGACCGCCGTTACCCGATACAAGGTCGCCGGGGTATTGATGGGCACATTCACCGCATTTCGGCTGACACCGATATTTTGCACGCCATAAAAGCCCTTGCCCGATGCAACCCAGGTCACGCCTGAAGAGGCGTTGAAACCGGCAGCGGTAATAGTCGAAGACTCGGACGGTGGTGCACATTGAACGATGCCGCTGCAAACAGGTAACGCATAACTGTCCCGCCGCACTGCACCCTCGCCCACCCGCAATGCGGCTTCGGCACTCTGGAACGACTGATTGCGCAAGGCGACGCTACCGGCCATTTTTTCCTGCAGAGTGGCGCTCTGCATCGATGAAAGCCCAATCAGTGTCAGCAAGAGCAAGAACACCAGACTGACCAACAGTGCCATGCCGCGTTGGGCGTAATACGTCTTGGGAGCACGATTCATTGGCACTCCCTCATGGCAAGCGGTTGCGCAGAGCGGCAACCACGTTGAAGGTTTGATCGCTCACCCGGTGGTTCGGATCGGTGAGAGTCAGGCTCAGGCGAACACTACGAATCAGCGCGGGGTCCGACGGATTGCTGCTGTAGCGCGAAGCAGCCAGATCAGTGGCCGTGCTGGCCAGGCCGAAGCTCACGTCGAAAGCGCTGACGTTATCCACCAATACCTGGTCTGCTGCGGCCCCGCTCTTCATAAGCAGTTGGTTGTTGCCGAAGCTGTAATCCAGCCGCCGTATCGGAAAGGCCAGTTGCCCTGCCACTGGCGCCCGACCTTCACTGTAGGCCGTCGAATGGGTTCGACAATCGGAAAGCACGGTCCAGTCCGGCTTGCCGCCATTGCCGCCGACATCCGCCGTAACCAGCGTCAACTTGCGGCCGCCGTTGTCCCAGCGGATCGGTGCTAGCTGACTGGCATGGAAATCACCTTTCTGACTTGAGTCGGTGATCGTTTCCAGGCAACCGAACATCCCGACCATGCGGACTTCCTGAATCATTTTGCTCAGCACGAAACGTGCGTCCTCCTGCATGTTCGCGGCCGCGTTCTGGCTGAGATAAGTGTTCTTGGCTGCAATGAAAACCTGCACCACGCCCAGCACCACGATCAGGCTCAATGCCAGGGCGATCAGCAACTCGACCAGGCCAAAACCCCTGCTGCGGCGCATCACGGGATCATCACCGGATCAATGGCCGCGCGACTGCTCAGGACAAAACTGCGCCGAGAGTCGGCGGCCTTCGCAGCCCGTGAGTCGTCCCAGGTAATCGTGATGGTGTACAGCTGCTGATTGACGGTGACGCTGCCCGTTGCGGTAGCACCGAGCGAACTGACAATATTGGCTTTGAAGTCAAACAGGTCCTGATCCCGGGTAACGTCCGGATTGCCCGAAGCCGGCGGCGCGATGGTGTAGTCCGCAGTGGCGTTGGCGCGAATGCGGTCCATCAGGTCGTAGGCGATAAAGCTGGCCTGACTGGTCATGCGCGCGCTGTCCGTGTACTTCAACGCATTGAGCTGAAACGCCGCTGCCCCCAGCAACCCCACTCCCAGAATGACTAACGCCACCAGGACTTCGACCAGCGTCATGCCCTCCTGCGTGCCTTGCCTCCCTGCCCTCATCCGCAACTTCCACCCAATAGAATTCGTCCGTTCAAACACACTGTCAGCGTCCTGCTTTGTGCGCCCCGCCCATAGCTGATCACCACCGCTGAGGACGGTGATGACAATCCGCCCATGCTGTTGAAATCGATGGCAGTGACGCCAGAGGTTAGCGCCAGAGTTGCGCCGCTGCTCATCGCCGGAATAACCCGTAATACACTGGCCAAAGAGCCAGTACCGTCGTAAATCGTTAGCTCCCCGCTCCAGACATCCCCACCGGCCGTCGGGCGCACCCGTGTGGTATTGCCCCGATCAATGGCTTCGAGCCGGGCAAAATCAAGGGCTCGTCGCAGGTCCGAAATTTCGGTATCGGCCCTCGTCGTTTGCACCGAGCGGGTAAACCCCGGAACGGCCATGGTCAGCAGGATAAGCAGGATCGCGAGCGCGACCAGCAACTCGATCAGCGTGAAACCTTTTGTACGATGATCCATCGGGACCTTCTGTTTCCTTCGGCTATACCTGCTGTTGCGCAGCACAACATCCGAACGATGCTGTGCGTTTGCGTTGTCTTTTCTCGCGCAGGGATTGCGTGAGCCACAGTACGCCACGGAGGGCCATGTCATGCGGCAACAAGGCTTCAGCCTGATCGAACTGCTCATGGGACTGGCAATTACAGGAATTGTTCTGCAACTGGTCAGTCCGGCGTTCGCAACGCTGATCGAGTCGAACCAAAGACAGCAAGCGGCGCAGGCCCTATTCAGTGGTATTCGCACCGCCCGGAGCGAAGCCATCACCCGCAACCAGGCCGTGGTGATTCACGGCATCAATGGCGACTGGAGCCAAGGCTGGCGGATCATTCTGGATATCAGCGGCAAAGGGGAGATGGACAGCGACAATCCGCTGCTGGCCGAACGCCAGAGCGGCGCGCGCGTGTCGATTGCGGGGAACAGTACGGTCGAAAGCTCAATACGATTCAGAGGTCAGGGCGAGCCGCTGTTTGGAGGGACATTACACATTTGCGCAGTTCGCGTGCCGGTGAGCCAACATCAAGTGGTGTTGGCACGAACCGGGCGCGTCAGCCTGCGCAACGACAAGGCTGAGCAGGCGTTATGCGAAGAAAGGAATAACTTCAGAGCAACGAGCGAACGCGCAGTTCTTTAGGCATCGAGAACGTGATGTTCTCCTCGCGACCGGCCAGTTCATCGGCACCGGTGGCACCCCAGGCCTGCAATTGCTCGATCACGCCGCGCACCAGGACTTCGGGGGCGGATGCGCCAGCGGTGATACCGATACGCTCGACGCCTTCGAACCAGCTCTTTTGCAGGTCTTCGGCACCGTCGATCAGGTAGGCCGGAGTGGACATGCGTTCAGCCAACTCGCGCAAGCGATTGGAGTTGGAGCTGTTCGGGCTACCGACTACCAGCACCACGTCGCACTCGTCGGCCAGTTGTTTAACCGCGTCCTGACGGTTTTGCGTGGCGTAGCAAATGTCGTCCTTGCGCGGTCCACCGATGGCCGGGAAGCGCGAACGCAGCGCGTCGATAACGCGGCTGGTGTCGTCCATCGACAGCGTGGTCTGGGTCACGAACGCGAGCTGTTCAGGGTTGTTTACCTGCAAGGCCGCAACGTCTTTCTCGTCTTCGACCAGGTAGATCGCGCCGCCGTTGCCGGCATCGTACTGACCCATGGTGCCTTCGACTTCCGGGTGACCGGCGTGGCCGATGAGAATGCACTCTCGGCCGTCACGACTGTAGCGCGCCACTTCGATGTGGACTTTGGTCACCAGCGGGCACGTGGCGTCGAATACTTTCAGCCCACGGCCAGCCGCTTCGCTGCGCACGGCCTGGGAAACGCCGTGGGCACTGAAGATCACGATGACGTCGTCCGGCACCTGGTCCAGCTCTTCGACGAAGATCGCACCACGGGAGCGCAGGTCTTCGACGACAAACTTGTTGTGAACCACTTCATGGCGAACGTAGATCGGCGGCCCGAAGACTTCCAGGGCGCGGTTGACGATTTCGATCGCCCGGTCCACACCGGCGCAGAAGCCACGGGGGTTGGCGAGTTTGATTTGCATGCTGTGCCTCGTGTCTTGCGCGCGAAAAATGATAATGCGGTCCTGTTGCTCAAACACAAGGTTCGAGAACAGTGAAACTTCCTGTGGGAGCGAGCTTGCTCGCGATAGCGCAGTGTCAGTCAACATCAATATCGACTGTCAGGCCCTCATCGCGAGCAAGCTCGCTCCCACAGGGTCCGGTGGCAACAGAAGCTGCCCCCGTAATGCCTCAGAGCGCTTTGACGGAAATGATTTCCACGTCAAAGGTCAGCGTCTTGCCAGCCAGCGGATGGTTGAAGTCAATGGTCACTTGCGCATCATCGAACTCTTTGACTACA
This sequence comes from Pseudomonas sp. P5_A2_2, assembly GCF_054177685.1. Taxonomy (NCBI): domain Bacteria; kingdom Pseudomonadati; phylum Pseudomonadota; class Gammaproteobacteria; order Pseudomonadales; family Pseudomonadaceae; genus Pseudomonas; species Pseudomonas sp. P5_A2_2. Next base: position 22,642 of record NZ_JBGCUL010000011.1, on the reverse strand, counting down.
CCCGGCAATTCAGTATTAGCCGCATCGTTGAAGATCACCAGCAAGCCAGGCGACAGTTCCATGTCCTGGAACTGAGAGCGCGGGATGATCTGCACGTTTTGCGGGTTAGGCTGACCGAAAGCGTTTTCCGGCTCGATGCTCAGCGTACGCTTGTCACCGGCCTTGAAACCGAACAGGGCCGCTTCGAAACCTGGCAACAGGTTGCCGTCACCGACCTTGAAGGTCGCCGGGGCTTTGTCGAAAGTACTGTCCACAGTGTCGCCGTTCTCCAGGCGCAATGCGAAATGCAAGGTGACTTCCGTGTTCTGACCGATGCGTTGCTCAGCCAATACCTGTTCAGTCATGAACGGTTTCTCCGGTCTTTTTACTTTTGAACATATCCAGTGCCAGCATGACAGCACCAACCGTGATTGCACTGTCGGCAAAGTTGAACGCCGGGAAATACCAGCGGTTCTGCCAATGCACCAGAATGAAATCGATCACATGGCCCAGGGCAATGCGGTCATAAAGATTGCCCAGCGCGCCGCCGAGCACCAGTGCCAGCGCAATCGCCAGCCAGGTCTCGTTGCGCCCCAGACGCTTGAGCCACACCACCAGCACCGCACTGACCACGACAGCGATCAACGCGAACAGCCAGCGCTGCCAGCCGGAGCTGTCAGCCAGAAAGCTGAACGCCGCACCGGTGTTATAGGCCAGGGTCCAGCTGAAGTAATCGGGGATCACCACGATTTGCTGGTACATCGCAAGCTTGCCTTCGAAGTAGAACTTGCTGGCCTGGTCGATGACCAGAACCAGCAAACTCAACCAGAGCCAGCTCAGCCGTCCGAAACGGCCAACGGCATTAGGCATAGTGACGGACCTCGCCAGCGCCGCTGATGTTGTCGACGCAACGGCCGCAGATTTCCGGATGCTCCGGATTCACACCGACGTCTTCACGGCAGTGCCAGCAACGGGCGCACTTGGCGAAGGCCGACTTGACGATCTTCAGCTTCAGGCCGCTGACTTCGGTGACCACGGCATCGGCCGGTGCCTGCACCAATGGCGCGACACTGGCGGTCGAAGTGATCAGCACGAAGCGCAGCTCGTTGCTCAGCTTGGCCATGTCGGCAGTCAGCGCGTCTTCGGCGAACAGCGTCACTTCGGCTTGCAGGTTGCCACCGACAGCCTTGGCCGCGCGCTGGATTTCCATTTCCTTGTTGACGGCGACCTTGACCGCCATGATCCGGTCCCAGTAGGCGCGATCCAGCTCGAAGCCTTCCGGCAGTTCGCTCAGACCTTCGTACCAGGTGTTGAGCATGACGGATTCGTTACGCTCGCCCGGCAGGTACTGCCACAGTTCGTCGGCGGTGAACGCCAGGATCGGCGCGATCCAGCGCACCAACGCCTCGCAGATGTGGAACAGCGCGGTCTGGCACGAGCGGCGGGCCTTGCTATCGGCGCCAGTGGTGTACTGGCGATCCTTGATGATGTCGAGGTAGAAGCCGCCCAGTTCCTGCACGCAGAAGTTATGGATCTTCGAGTACACGTTCCAGAAGCGGTATTCGCCGTAGTGCTCTTGCAGTTCGCGTTGCAGCAGCAGGGCACGGTCCACGGCCCAACGGTCCAGAGCCAGCATTTCTTCGGCCGGCAACAGGTCGGTGGCCGGGTTGAAGCCGGTCAGGTTCGAAAGCAGGAAACGCGCGGTGTTACGGATACGCCGGTAGGCGTCCGCACTGCGTTGCAGGATCTGCTCGGAAACCGCCATTTCACCCGAGTAATCGGTCGAAGCAACCCACAGACGCATGATGTCGGCGCCCAGGGTGTCGTTGACTTTCTGTGGCGCGATCACGTTGCCCAGGGACTTGGACATCTTGCGGCCGGACTCGTCGACGGTGAAGCCGTGAGTCAGCAGTTCGCGATACGGTGCGTGGTTGTCGATGGCGCAACCGGTCAGCAGCGACGAGTGGAACCAGCCACGGTGCTGGTCCGAGCCCTCCAGGTACAGGTCGGCGCGCGGGCCGGTTTCGTGACCCATCGGGTGCGAACCGCGCAGGACGTGCCAGTGCGTGGTGCCCGAGTCGAACCAGACGTCCAGGGTGTCGCTGATCTTGTCGTACTGCGGCGCTTCAGCGCCCAGCAGTTCGGCGGCGTCCAGCTTGAACCAGGCCTCGATGCCTTCGACTTCAACGCGCTTGGCGACTTCTTCCATCAACTCGACGGTACGCGGGTGCAGTTCGCCGCTTTCCTTGTTCAGGAAGAACGGGATCGGCACGCCCCAGTTGCGCTGACGGGAAATGCACCAGTCCGGACGGTTGGCGATCATCGAGTGCAGGCGCGCCTGGCCCCAGGCCGGAATGAACCCTGTCTCTTCGATGGCCTTGAGCGAGCGCTGACGCAGGGTGTCGCCGGTGGTCGGCTGCTTGTCCATGCCGATGAACCACTGCGCAGTGGCGCGATAGATCAGCGGAGTCTTGTGGCGCCAGCAGTGCATGTAGCTGTGTTCAATGACGGTGGTGTGCAACAGCGCACCGACTTCGGTCAGCTTGTCGACGATGGCCGGGTTGGCCTTCCAGATGAACTGGCCGCCGAAGAATTCCAGCGACGGTACGTAAACGCCGTTGCTTTGTACCGGGTTGAGGATGTCGTCGTTGACCATGCCGTACTTCTTGCAGGTCACGAAGTCGTCCACGCCGTAGGCTGGTGAGGAGTGAACCACACCGGTGCCGGCGCCCAGTTCAACGTAGTCGGCCAGGTAAACCGGCGACAGACGGTCGTAGAACGGGTGACGGAAGTTGATCAGTTCCAGCGCTCTACCGGTGGTGGTCGCAATGGCCGAACCTTCCAGCGAGTAGCGTGCCAGGCACGACTCGACCAGCTCTTCAGCCAACACCAGGAGCTTGTCGCCGACGTCGACCAGGGCGTAGTTGAATTCCGGGTGAACGTTCAGCGCCTGGTTGGCCGGGATGGTCCACGGGGTGGTGGTCCAGATCACGATCGAGGCAGGCTTGGCCAGCGATGTCAGGCCAAAGGCCGCAGCCAGTTTGGCTTCATCGGCAATCGGGAAAGCCACGTCGATGGTCGAGGACTTCTTGTTCTCGTACTCGACTTCCGCCTCGGCCAGGGCCGAACCGCAGTCGAAGCACCAGTTCACAGGCTTGAGGCCCTTGAACACGAAACCGCCCTTGACGATTTCGGCCAAGGCTCGGATTTCACCGGCCTCGTTCTTGAAGTCCATGGTCTTGTACGGGTTGGCGAARTCGCCCAGCACACCGAGGCGAATGAACTCGGACTTCTGCCCTTCGATCTGCTCGGTGGCATAGGCCCGGCACAGTTCGCGGGTCTTGTCCGCGCCCAGGTTCTTGCCGTGGGTCACTTCGACCTTGTGCTCGATCGGCAGGCCGTGGCAGTCCCAGCCCGGAACATAAGGCGCGTCGAAGCCCGACAAGGTCTTCGAGCGGATGATCATGTCCTTGAGAATCTTGTTCAGCGCATGACCGATGTGAATCGAGCCGTTGGCGTACGGAGGGCCGTCGTGCAATACGAACTTCGGACGATCCTTGCCAATCTCGCGCAACTTTCCGTACAGGCCAATGCTGTCCCAGCGCTGCAGAATCTGCGGTTCGCGCTGAGGCAGGCCGGCCTTCATTGGGAAGGCGGTGTCCGGAAGGTTTAGCGTGGCTTTATAGTCGGTCATTTAAGGCTCTTCATTAGCGATGGGCGCTAGGTGCGGCTAGTGCACGGGCGGCGGCGACATCCGCGTTGATCGCCGTTTTCAACGCCTCCAGAGAGGCGAAACGCTGCTCTTCACGCAGCTTGTGGTGGAAAACCACCGTTAAACGCCGGTCATACAGATCGCCGGCAAAATCTAAAAGATGTATTTCGAGGTGGGCCTTGCCATCACCTTGTACCGTTGGCCGCACGCCGATATTGGCGACGCCGGGCCAGGTCTTGCCGTCGATGTCGACGTTGACCAGATAAACCCCGGAAAGCGGAACGCGACGGCGCTTGAGTTGTATGTTGGCCGTGGGCGTACCCAACTGGCGAGCCAGCTTCTGGCCGTGCAGTACCCGCCCGGTAATCTGGAACGGCCGACCTAGCAGTCGCTCGGCCAAGGCAAAATCAGCTGCGGCCAGGGCATTGCGGACCTGAGTGCTGCTGACGCGAATACCTTCCAGCTCAACGGTTTGCGCCGCCTCGACGGTAAAGCCCTGAATGATGCCGGCTTGTTGCAGGAAATCGAAATCCCCTACGCGGTCGCAGCCAAACCGGAAGTCATCACCGACTTCAAGGTGCTGTACACCAAGGCCGTCCACCAGGATGGTATCAACGAATTCGCTGGCGCTGAGCTTGCTCAGCCGCTGGTTGAAGGCCAGGCACAGGACCCGGTCGACACCTTCGTCGGCCAGCAGCTGCAGTTTGTCCCGCAGCCGGGCCAGACGGGCCGGGGCCGTGTCCGGGGCGAAAAATTCTCGCGGCTGCGGCTCGAAAATCACCACGCAGCTGGGCACGCCCAACTCGAGCGCACGTTCACGCAGCCGCGCCAGGATAGCCTGGTGACCACGGTGAACACCGTCAAAGTTGCCAATAGTGGCGACACAGCCCCGATGCTGGGGGCGCAGATTGTGGAGGCCTCGAACCAGCTGCATAACGCGCTTCTTGCTCATAAAGTGGTCGATTATAACCACACCCGGCGGCCGACGACAGGCAACACCGTAACCCAAAGTGATCGAGCCGACAAAACTGTCGGCTCGCCCGTGTTTATCGAAGCCAGAACCTCTATTCCAGCGTCTTGCGATTGAAGTCGCGCAAACGGAAACCCATCAACACTAACATGCCGAAATAAGCCACCACACCCGCCGCCACCAACGCCCCCAGACGCAAGAAGCGCTCGAGCATATGCCCCTGATCCCAGGCTGGCATGAAATGCATTACCCCCAACAGTACCGCGGACATCACCGCCACCGCGACCAGCAGTTTGAACGCGAACTTCGCCCAGCCCGGCTGCGGTTGGTACATCTGCTGTTTGCGCAGTTGATAGAACAGCAAGCCGGCATTGAGGCAGGCGCCGGCACTGATCGCCAAGGCCAGGCCCGCGTGAGCCAGTGGCCCGATCAGCATCAAGTTGAACAACTGGGTGACCACCAGGGTGAAAATCGCAATTTTTACCGGTGTGCGGATGTTTTGTTGCGCATAAAAGCCGGGGGCCAGCACTTTGATCACGATAATCCCAAGCAAACCGACCGAATAAGCGATCAGGGCACGCTGGGTCATCGATGCATCAAACGCATTGAACTGGCCGTACTGGAACAAGGAAACCGTCAACGGCTCCGCCAGAATCCCCAATGCCAGCGAGCAAGGCAGTACCAATACGAAGCACAGGCGCAGACCCCAGTCGAGGATGCGCGAATACTCGTGACGATCCTTGTTGGCGTAGGTCTTGGCCAGGGTCGGCAGCAGAATCGTCCCCAGGGCCACGCCCAACACGCCGGACGGCAGCTCCATCAAACGGTCGGCGTAATACATCCAGGACACTGAACCGGCGACCAGGAACGAGGCAAAAATAGTGTTGATGATCAGCGAAATCTGACTCACCGACACCCCGAGAATGGCCGGCAACATCTGCTTCATGACACGCCAGACGCCAGTGTCGCGCAGGTTCAGGCGGGGCAGCACCAGCATGCCGATCTTTTTCAGGTGCGGCAGCTGATAAAGCAACTGCGCCAGGCCGCCGACCAGTACCGCCCAGCCGAGCGCCATCACCGGCGGGTCGAAGTACGGCGTCAAAAACACCGAAAAGATGATCATGCTGACGTTCAGCAGCGTCGGCACGAAGGCTGGCACCGAAAAACGGTTCCAGGTATTGAGAATCGCACCGGCCAATGACGACAGGGAAATCAGCAGGATGTAAGGAAAAGTCACCCGCAAAAGGCTTGATGTCAGTTCGAATTTTTCCGGCGTGTTGGTGAAACCCGGCGCGGTCACCCAGATGACCCACGGCGCGGCAATCATGCCCAACACCGTGACCAGCGCCAGCACCAGCGTCAGCAGGCCCGAGACATAGGCAATGAAGGTTCGGGTCGCTTCCTCGCCCTTCTGGCTTTTGTATTCGGCAAGAATCGGCACAAACGCCTGGGAAAACGCCCCTTCGGCAAAGATCCGCCGCAGCAGATTGGGCAGTTTGAAGGCGATAAAGAAGGCGTCGGTCGCCATTCCCGCGCCAAATGCGCGCGCGATGAGGGTGTCCCGAACAAATCCCAGAACCCGGGAAAGCATCGTGATAGAGCTGACGGCGGCCAACGATTTGAGCAGATTCATGGAAAGAGTTTGTGCCTGTCGATAAACAGCAGGCGAACTACGCGCCTACTTATGCGATACTCCGCGCCGCAACAGCACAGAGCCAAAGCTCGCGAGTTTACAGGTCGCACGCTGGAAAGAAATCTCCAAGCTTGCTTCACCTACCACTTAGCGGAACGTCTCAACCGCCCTTGACAAGAACTCAACTCATCGGCATGATTCGCGGCCTATTTTGTTTGCTATTTCCTAAAAAGTCTTTCGAGGAGCTCGACGGTGGCCAACTCACCTTCCGCCAAAAAACGTGCAAAACAGGCTGAGAAGCGTCGCAGCCACAACGCCAGCCTGCGTTCCATGGTTCGTACCTACATCAAGAATGTAGTTAAGGCCATCGACGCAAAAGACGCTGCCAAAGCTCAAGCCGCTTACGTTCTGGCTGTGCCAGTTATCGACCGTATGGCCGATAAAGGCATCATCCACAAGAACAAGGCCGCTCGTCATAAGAGCCGCCTGAATGGCCACGTCAAGGCCCTGAACGTTGCCGCTGCCGCCTAAGCGACTCGTTCATTAAAAAACCGACCTCAGGGTCGGTTTTTTATTGCCTGCAATTTGATGGGCGCATAAAAAAACTGTGGGAGCGAGCTTGCTCGCTCCCACAGTTTGATTTGCGTGAAATTACTGAGCGTGGGCCCACGGCAAAATCGGAATCGCCGTCACCGCATTCTGCGGACTGCCCTCGATCAAGCGATCGCTGTACACCAGATACACCAGCGTATTGCGCTTCTTGTCGAGAAAGCGCACCACCTGCATGGTCTTGAACACCAGGGACGTGCGCTCCTTGAACACCTCGTCGCCATCCTTGAGCTCGCCCTTGAAGCTGATTGGCCCAACCTGCCGGCAAGCGATAGATGCCTCGGCACGATCCTCGGCCAACCCCAGACCACCCTTCACGCCGCCAGTCTTGGCCCGCGACAGGTAGCAGGTCACACCATCGACCTTGGGGTCATCAAAGGCCTCGACCACGATCCGGTCATTCGGCCCGACAAACTTGAACACCGTCGATACCTGACCGATCTCTTCGGCCGAAGCCAGCAGGGGCATCATCAACAGCAACCCCAACAATCCTTTTGCCACGCGCATTCAGGTATCCCTTCAGACCAGAATCAGGTTATCGCGGTGAACCAGTTCCGGCTCCGCCATGTAACCCAACAGACCAACAATCGCCTCAGACGACTGACCAATGATTTTTTGTGCTTCCAGCGCACTGTAGTTGGCCAGGCCACGGGCGATCTCACGACCGTCCGGCGCCACGCAGACCACCATTTCACCGCGACGGAAGCTGCCCTGCACCAATTTGACCCCGACCGGCAGCAAGCTCTTGTTGCCCTGGGACAACGCGATCACCGCACCCGCATCCAGCACCAGGGTGCCACGGGTTTGCAGATGACCGGCCAGCCACTGCTTGCGCGCAGCCAGCATGCCGCGCTCCGGCGACAGCAAGGTGCCGATGCGCTCGCCCGCCTTGAGACGATCCAGCACACGCTCAAGCCGCCCACCGACGATGATGGTGTGAGCACCGGAACGCGCCGCCAAGCGCGCAGCGCGCAGCTTGGTCTGCATGCCGCCACGCCCCAGCGCCCCGCCCGTACCGCCCGCCACCGCATCGAGCGCCGGATCATCGGCGCGCGCCTCGTAAATCAGCTGGGCATCCGGATTGTTGCGCGGATCAGCGTCGAACATGCCGTCACGATCCGTCAGAATCACCAGCAAATCCGCCTCGACCAGGTTCGCCACCAACGCTGCCAGAGTGTCGTTGTCGCCAAAACGGATTTCATCGGTGACCACGGTGTCATTTTCATTGATCACCGGAATGACTTTCAGCTCGACCAGTGCACGCAAGGTACTGCGGGCATTCAGGTAGCGCTTGCGGTCGGACAGGTCGTCATGGGTCAGGAGAATCTGCGCGGTATGCCGGCCATGCTCGGCAAAGCTCGACTCCCAGGCTTGCACCAGCCCCATCTGACCGATTGCAGCAGCGGCCTGGAGCTCGTGCATCGCACTGGGTCGTGAGGTCCAGCCCAGACGGCTCATACCGGCCGCCACTGCCCCGGAGGACACCAGCACCAGCTCGACACCCGCCTCATGCAAGGCCACCATCTGCTCAACCCAGACACCCATTGCCGCGCGATCCAGGCCTTTGCCGTCCGCCGTCAGCAAAGCGCTGCCGATCTTCACGACCCAACGCTGYGCACCTGTCACCTTGCTCCGCATCATCTTCAACCTTAGCTTGAGGGCAGCGCGACCTGGCACTGCCCGTGACGTTATTCGTGGTTATTCGTGACCAACAATCGATTTCCAGATACCAAAACGCCGCTCGATTGAGCGGCGCTTAAGTTTATCGCAACGAATCAGTCACGCACGTAAATGATTTCCGGACCGTCTTCATCATCCACATCTTCTTCGTCCCAATCATCGTCACCAATGTCGTGGACCGACTTCACGCCGCTGCGACGCAGGGCACGCTTGTCATCCAGCGCCTGCAGTTGCGCACGAGCTTCGTCTTCGATGCGCTGATCGAGATCAGCCAGCTCTTCCTTGTAAGCCGGGTCATTGGCCAGGCGATCAGCACGATCTTCCATGTAACGCATGATGTCGTGGCACAGACGCTCGGTACCGAGCTTGGAGATGGCCGAGATCACGTAGACCGGACCAGTCCACTCCAGGCGATCAACGATTTCCTTGACGCGAGCATCATGCTCTTCATCAAGGATCTGGTCGCACTTGTTCAGGATCAGCCAGCGATCACGCTCCGCCAGGGACGGGCTGAACTTGATCAGCTCGCTGACGATCACTTCAGCGGCATCCGGTGCGCTGGTGTCATCCAGCGGCGCCATGTCCACGAGATGCAGCAGTAGACGTGTACGCGCCAAGTGCTTGAGGAAGCGAATGCCCAGACCAGCACCGTCGGAAGCGCCTTCGATCAAACCCGGAATATCGGCAATGACGAAGCTCTTCCAGCGATCGACGCTGACCACACCCAGGTTCGGCACCAGCGTGGTGAACGGGTAGTCGGCAACTTTCGGCTTGGCAGCCGAAACCGAACGGATAAAGGTACTTTTACCGGCGTTCGGCAAACCCAGCAGACCTACGTCAGCCAGCACTTTCATTTCCAGTTTCAGGTCGCGCTGCTCACCCGGCTTGCCCGGAGTGGTCTGGCGCGGCGCACGGTTGGTACTGGATTTGAAACGGGTGTTGCCCAGACCGTGCCAGCCGCCCTGCACCACCATCAATTTCTGACCAGCCTTGGTCAGGTCGCCGATGACTTCCTGAGTCGCGGAGTCGATCACCGTGGTGCCGACCGGAACGCGCAGGATCAGGTCTTCACCCTTCTTGCCGGTGCAGTCGGTGCTGCCGCCGTTGGAGCCACGCTCGGCATCGAAGTGCCGGGTGTAACGGTAGTCCACCAGGGTGTTGAGGTTTTCGTCGGCCATCATGTAGATGGAACCGCCGTCACCGCCATCACCGCCGTTCGGGCCACCGTTCTCGATAAATTTTTCCCGACGGAAACTCATGGCGCCATTGCCGCCGTCACCAGCCTTTACGCGAATCGATACTTCATCAACAAACTTCATAACAAACGCCTCTCGCCATACGGACGAGCCGAAAAACAATCAAGACATAAGACTCTTGCAAAAATGAGCGCAGCGACCCCAAACCACGACACCTACATCGTACGCCGACAGCCCATGCAAACAGCTTTGCAAGAGACTCACCCCACAAACGAAAAAGCCCCGTCGCGAGACAGGGCTTTTCCAGCGATCGCGCAATTAAGCCGCGACTACGCTCACGTAACGACGACCGAAGGCGCCTTTTACTTCGAACTTGATCACGCCTTCGACTTTAGCGAAGAGGGTGTGATCTTTACCCATGCCAACGCCGTAGCCAGCGTGGAATTGGGTGCCGCGCTGACGCACGATGATGTTGCCTGCTTTGATAGCCTGGCCGCCATACATCTTCACGCCAAGGCGTTTGGCTTCTGAGTCGCGACCGTTACGGGTACTACCACCAGCTTTTTTGTGTGCCATGAGTTCAATTCTCCTAGTGAGGAATTAGGCTGTAATTAAGCCTGAATACCGGTGATTTTGATCTCGGTGTACCACTGGCGGTGGCCCATACGCTTCATGTGGTGCTTACGGCGACGGAACTTGATGATGCGGACTTTATCGTGACGACCTTGGGAGATCACTTCAGCCACAACGGTAGCGCCAGCAACAACTGGAGCGCCGATATTCACGTCGTCACCGTTGGCAACCAACAGAACGCGATCAAAGGTAACGGATTCGCCGGTAGCGATTTCCAGTTTTTCGATCTTCAGGTATTCACCTGGGGCGACTTTGTACTGCTTGCCGCCAGTAACGATTACTGCATAAGACATGGTATTTCTCCGATAATCCTGCTCACCCAGCTCTTTATAAGAAGAGGTATTGGCTGGCATGGCTGCATGGGGCTGGAGGCCCGCTTGCAATTGCGTAAGGCAGGTGCTGCCCAGGAAGTTCAGGGTGCGCGATTGTACGCAAGCCACGAGTCCCTTGCAAGGGGCCGTCCATCGCGCCTTGACACCTGCAGGCGTGGGTCCTAGCATGCCGCGCAACCCTTCTGGAGCGACTGTCGCTGATGCAACCCCAAGCTTTCTACCGCGCGGTCGCGGACGATTTTAGCGCCGTCGACGGCATCATCAAGAAGCAGCTGACTTCGCGCGTGCCGCTTGTATCGAAAATCGGCGATTACATTACCTCGGCCGGCGGCAAACGCCTGCGTCCTTTACTAGTGTTGCTGTGTGGCAAGGCCCTGGGTCGCGAAGGCGACGAACTGCGTCTGCTGGCCGCGACCATCGAGTTTCTGCACACCGCTACCCTGCTGCATGACGACGTGGTCGACATGTCCGGCATGCGCCGTGGCCGCTCGACCGCCAACGCCATGTGGGGCAACGCGCCAAGCGTGCTGGTCGGTGACTTCCTGTATTCGCGCTCCTTCGAAATGATGGTCGAGCTGGGCTCGATGCCGGTGATGAAGATCCTTTCGCAGGCCACGCGCATCATCGCTGAAGGCGAAGTGTTGCAGCTATCGAAGGTTCGTGACGCCAGCACCACCGAAGAAACCTACATGGAAGTCATCCGCGGCAAGACCGCGATGCTCTTCGAAGCCTCGACCCACAGTGCTGCAGCCCTGTGCGAAGCCACACCGGAACAGGCCGAAGCCCTGCGTACATTCGGGGATCACCTGGGGGTGGCCTTCCRGCTGGTCGACGACCTGCTGGACTACAAAGGCGACGCCGAAACCCTGGGCAAGAACGTCGGTGACGATCTGGCCGAAGGCAAGCCGACGCTGCCGCTGATCTACACCATGCGTGAAGGCACACCGGAGCAGGCCGCCCTGGTGCGCAAGGCGATCCAGAAAGGCGGAATCGAAGATCTGGAAAGCATCCGCGAAGCCGTGGAAGCCTCGGGCTCGCTGGAGTACACCGCGCAACTGGCACGCGATTATGTGGCCCGCGCGATCAAGTGCCTCGAAACGCTACCGCCGAGCGAGTATCGCGATGCACTGGTTGAACTGAGTGAGTTCGCGGTCGCCCGCACGCACTGACAACACTGTAAAACCCTGTGGGAGCGAGCTTGCTCGCGATTAGGCACTTACATTCAACATAGTTGTTGACTGAAAGGACGCTATCGCGAGCAAGCTCGCTCCCACAGGTTTGTTCCCCTACAGGTTTATCCTCGCCCCACCCTCTCCCGCTTAAAACCCTATACAATGTGCGCTTTTTAGCGATCCTGAATCCAAGGAGCCTTAGTGAGCACGTTGCCACCCTGCCCAAAATGCAATTCCGAATACACCTATGAAGACGGCGCGCAGCTGATCTGCCCCGAGTGCGCCCACGAATGGTCCGCCAGCGGTGAAACCGAAGCGGCGTCCGATGACGCAGTGAAAAAGGATTCGGTTGGCAACGTCCTGCAGGACGGCGACACCATCACCGTGATCAAGGACCTCAAGGTCAAGGGTACGTCTTTGGTGGTCAAGGTCGGCACCAAGGTCAAGAACATCCGCCTGTGCGATGGCGATCACGACATCGATTGCAAGATCGACGGCATCGGCCCGATGAAACTCAAGTCCGAGTTCGTCAGAAAAGTCTGAACCTGCAGTTGTCCATCCCGCGCCCAGCGTGGGATGGCGCCTCCCTCTCCCCCGCTTCGCCCAGTAAATCCTCGCAATAGCCAAATGCCAGTCGTTTTGACCTGACGCAATCCTTACCTGGAAAAAAGCGTAAACCGCCAATAGGCGCTTGCTATTTAGCGAATAAGAATTATTCTCATAAAACCCTCAGTGGAGATGAGAACCATGACTTATCTGATCGATGCCTGGCTGGACCGACCACACCCTTACCTCAGGATCCTGCATCGGGAAACCGGGGAAGTCTGTGCGGTGCTTGAAGAAGAAGCCTTGAACGAACTGCAAGACCAAGGTGATCTTGACCTAAATGGCCTGAGCTCCAGCGAGCCGGTGGTGCTCAAGGAACTGGTGCGCAATCTGTTTCTGTTCTGCTATGCCCGGGCATTGCGCCCGCACAGTGAACTGCACCACAAGATCGAAATATGAAACACCGTAAAAACTGTGGGAGCGAGCTTGCTCCGGGCGGCGCTCCGACGATAGCGGATGTTCCATCACAGAAACGTTGACTGACACACCGCCATCGCGAGCAAGTCGGATCGCCGCACCGTCGCTCCCACATTAGCCCGACGTCATATCGGGCCTGGTCTTACAGAACGTCGAGCAGTTCGACGTCGAACACCAGTACGCTGTGCGGCGGGATGCTGCCAACGCCTTGAGCGCCGTAAGCCAGTTCGCTCGGCACGTACAGGCGCCATTTGCTGCCGGCGTTCATCAGTTGCAGGGCTTCGGTCCAGCCGGCGATCACGCCGCCAACCGGGAATTCTGCAGGCTCTCCACGATCGTAGGAGCTGTCGAACACGGTGCCGTTGATCAAAGTGCCGTGGTAGTGAGTACGCACGGTGTCTTCACGGGATGGCTTGGCGCCTTCGCCGGCAGTCAACACTTCGAACTGCAAGCCGGAAGCCAGAGTGGTGATGCCTTCACGCTTGGCGTTTTCAGCCAGGAAGGCCAGGCCTTCGCCAGCAGCCGCTTCAGCCTTGGCAGCAGCTTCGGCCTGCATGATTTCGCGGATGACTTTGAAGCTGGCGGACATTTCTTCCTGACCCACACGGCTTGGCTTGCCGGCGAATGCGTCGGTCAGGCCAGCCAGGATCGCGTCCAGGCTGACGCCCGGTGGCGGGTTGTCGCGCAGTTGGTCGCCCAGCTGACGGCCAATACCGTAGCTGACGCGGGTTTCGTCGGTGGACAGATTTACTTCGGACATGACACTGCTCCGCTGTGCGGACGGCTCGGGAACTTGCCATGCGTACACAGCGCGTCCCGGAGCGCCCGGAACCAAAAGGGCCAGCAGACTAGCACAGATGTCATGCCATTGATGAGGGACGTCAGGCGATCGGCACCTTCAGGTTTTCTTCCACGTCGGCAACCAGACCGCACATTTCGTCATGCACGACCGTGTGCACAAGGTTGAAGTGCAACTTGGGAAAGGAGCGCAGCACATCACGGGCATGCTCCACCGAACGCAGGCTCATCATATGGCCGTGCGTATCGCTCAGGGGGTACGCCGCGCCATGCATCCGCGCTTCCAGCAGGTATATGCCCCCCTCCATGGAGATCAGGTTCAGCTCATCGACCTTTCCGGCGATGGCATACGCATTCAACTCATTCAGGGTCATGAACGCACCTCACGCAGTGGCGAGCCAACATACTTACAGGGATAGGCCTCTGTGCATCAAAGCACAAGCCACTGGCCAGACCGCTTGTCTATTATCGCAGGAGGTTGTGGCGAGGGAGCTTGCTCGCCACAAAGGGAGCCGGTGTGGATCAGTGCTTGGTGAGTTTATCCAGGTAACCCATTGCGAATGCCGATACCACGAAAGTCATGTGGATGATCACGTACCACTGCAGATGCTCAGGATCGACGTTCTTGGCATCCATGAAGATGCGCAGCAGGTGAATGGACGAGATCGCCACGATCGACGCGGCCACCTTCATTTTCAGCGACGAAGAGTCCATGGTGCCCAGCCAGTTGAGCTTTTCCTTGGAGTCGTCGATGTCCAGTTGCGAGACGAAGTTCTCGTATCCGGAAATCATCACCATCACCAGCAAACCGCCCACCAGCGCCATGTCGATCAGCGACAACAGCACCAGGATCAAGTCCGATTCGGCCATCGAAAACACGTTCGGGATGACATGGGAGACTTCCTGGAAGAATTTCAGCGCCAGCGCCAGCAACCCGAGGGACAGGCCGAAATAGATCGGCGCCAGCAGCCAGCGCGAGGCGTACATTGTATTTTCGATAAAGCGTTCCATTGAATCTCACATGTGGGCTGAAAATGGCGGCGAGTATACCAGCCGCCCGTCTATACCCAGAAGTAGCCAGAAACCGTCGAAAAATCCGCCACCTGCGCCTGTGTATCAAAGTTTTTCTGCTAGTGTCCAAATCATTGACCGCTCATTGATATCGGACAGGAAGACTGGAAATGGATGTGCGATTGCCTTTGACGAGTGCCGGAATTTGCATGGCGCTGCTTCTAAGCGGCTGCTCACCCAGCGATGAAAAACGCCAGGTCAGCCTCGAAGAAAAAACCGCGCAATTCGAAAAGTCGCTGGACGCCATCCAGGATCCGAAACTGAAGGATGCCGTGTCGGAGCTGGGCGGCTCACTGCTGCTGCTCGAGCGCGCGCAACTCAAGCTCGACAGTAAACCGGTGGAAACCGAATACGGCGAAGACGCCCTCGCCATGCTCAAGCACTACCCGACCCCGCAGGCCATGGTCGACACCTACATCAACGGGTTGTTCGTGCTGCAAAAGGACTCCAGTTCCGACTACCTGACCGATCTGCAACCGGTGTTTCCCTTCACTTTCAGCGTTCCTGCCGCGTTTTTGTTTCCCCATGGCCTGGAATGGCAGTCGGTCACACTAAGCAATAAACGAGTGATCCCATTCCAGCCGGAATGGTCAGAAACCGACCCCGGCATTCAACTCAGCCCATCGAGTTCCAACCTGACCAGCCCCGATGACCTGACTGTGGCCTACCCCTTCATCGAAGGCCTCGACATCGACAGAAAGCAGCAACCGCAACCGGTGAGCCTGCAGGGCAAAGTCGAGGTCATCGCGCCACGCCGGCTCTACAGCTTCGACCTGACGAAAAAGGACGTAGGCCAGACCCGCACCAATGACAACCTGAGCGTCACCCTGCTCACATTGACGAACAACTACGCGGAAATCGAATACAACAACAGCGCGCCGCTAGCCCCCGAAGTCAGAGAAACACCGCTGAACCCGCTGATCGTCCAGGCCACGGACAGCACCGGGCAATTCATCTCGCGCGCCGGCTCAATCAACGAAACCGCGGTACAAATTGCGTTCTATCAGCAGCAGCTGGCCAAGATGCAGCAGCAAAAGAGCTGGAGCGAAGCCCTGGAAAAACAGCTCGACGAAGAACAGCGCAACTTTGAGAAACAGCAGGCTCGACATTATTCGAAGGTGTACTTCAACGGGACGATCGAAACCCTCGAAGTCAGCATGCTGGATTTTTCCGCCGTCACGGTCACCCGCAAGAGCCTCGACCTGCCGGTCCGGCACTTCGATGCCGAGACCACGGACAAGACCATCCAGCCCTTGAACCTGCCCGTGGTGGTCTATGACGACCAKGCGCCCGGCTGGCTCAAAGGGGCAACGCTGAGCGAGGATCAACTGAAAAAGAACGTCAGCATCAGTCAGTCGATCGACGACCCCAGTGCTGCGCGAATCGAATTCACTCATCTGCGCAGCTTCAACGATGAACTGCTCGGCACATCGTTCAACCCCGGTGAAAGTCCGGTGAGTTTCTTTACTGAAGACGCGAGTGGCAAACGCGACGAGCCGATCGAGTTGCCGCCCGAGGCGTACCAGATCGATCCCCTGCGCGGCACCATTACCTACGATCTGAATCTGTTTGCGCAAACGCCGGCCTATGCGGTGGGCTCGATGCCGCTGTTCCTGGCCACCGTCGAGCAAAAAACCGTCGATGCCCGCCAGCTGCCCAAAGGCCTCGAGCTTAAAGCCAATGCTCTGGTGGTTGATTTGAAGGCGTTTCCCGCCCAGGACTGGCGCTTTTTCGCCAAGGACGACACCGGCAATTACTTGAAGGAGATTCTATCGGTCAGCCATGGCGCGAGCGCACAAGGGCCGGCACAGTTTGCCGTGCATTACTTCTACGGACAGCCTACGCGCCTGGAAACCTATCAGCGCACTGACCTCGCCACCGTGCAGTATGGTTTCGAGGTCAAACTCGACAAGGCCGACATGACGCGCCTTGATCAATAGTGCGAATCAGTGCTCGGGGTGAAACTCGAAGCCGCCAACGTTACGGCAGCGACCACCGTTGATTTCCCGCAACTGGGCTTGCAGGTGCAGGCACCAGATTTGCGGATCGTTGGCCAACTCGTAGCCGTGCAAGGTCAGGCTTTCAACGATGGTGTCGAGGATTGATTCAGCGACGAACGGACCGTGAAACGGGCCTTGGGCCTTGATGGCCGAAGGTTGTTCACCGGCCATTCCGGCGGCGAACAGCAGAGTCCACATGCCCGTATCTCCCGCCAACGGACGGATGGCACACTCGATACGGGTCTCAAGGCCCAGGCATTGACGGGTGAGGCAGAGGTTGCGCGACATGGCGGCGACCCTCGGTAGATCCGGTATTCAGCCCCCATGCGAAGGCTGTTTCGATCCTGTGATTACTGTCGACATCCTTGAGCAGATAATAGAAGAAAAGTCTGCCTTGCAGGCAGGCCGATACTGAAAGGCGCCGAATGGTCACAGCATGAATATTGACGTCATTTCGACGACGCTTTTTTACCATTCACCCCAAACAAAATGTGGGAGCGAGCTTGCTCCGGGCGGCGTTCCGACGATGGCGGTCGAACATTCAACATATTGGTCGAATGAACGTCCGCTATCGCGAGCAAGCTCGCTCCCACAGGGGCGGCTTGCGCTTGGCTCAACGATGCATCAAGCCGGTTTGGTTTCTGCCAAAGCCTCTTGCGCCAACTCCTTCTCGGCCTCTTTCAGATCATCGTCACTGATCATTTCCGCGATAACCCGCAGACGCTCCACGACCCGCGCGTTCACGCTGCCTTCAGGGAACTCGCCATTCTCGTCCGGCTCGCCGGCTGGCTCGCCAACCAGCAAACTCAAGGCTTCGTCGGCCTGACGGACCGCGTAGACATGGAATTGCCCCGCACGTACCGCCGCCAGCACCTTCTCGTCGAGCATCAGCGTGGCAACGTTGGCGTGAGGAATGATTGCCCCCTGCTCGCCGGTCAACCCGCGGGCCTCGCACAGACGGAAGAAGCCCTCGATCTTCTCGTTGACTCCGCCGACCGCCTGCACTTCGCCGAACTGGTTGATGGAACCGGTGATGGCAAAGCACTGCTTGAGCGGGGTTTTCGACAAGGCCGAGATCAGGGTGCAGGCCTCGCCCAGGGAAGCACTGTCGCCATCGACATAACCGTAGGATTGCTCCAGGGCGATACTCGCGGAAATCGCCAGCGGAAACTCCTGGGCGTAACGACTGCCCAGATAACCGGTAAGGATCATCACGCCTTTGGAGTGGATCGGCTGGCCGAGGTTGACCTCGCGCTCGATGTCGACAATGCCGCTGCCGCCCGGGTACACCGTGGCGGAAATCCGCGCCGGTATACCAAAGGCCGAATCGCCGACTTCCAGCACGGTCAGGCCGTTGCACTTGCCGACCGCCGCACCCGCGGTGTCGATCAGGATGATCCCGGCCAGCATGTCGTCGAGAATCCGCGCCGAAACCCGCCCGGTCCGCGTGGCCTTGGCCTTGAGTGCCCGTTCGATGTGCCCGGCGTCGGTCATTTCATCGCCAGCCAGGTGACGAATGAAATCCGCCTCGCTGACCAGTTGGAACAAATCACCGATGCGCGCCGACAAGCGCCCCTGGTGCTCGGCCAGTCGGGCGCTGTAGGTCGCCAGGCGCGCCACCGCATCGGCGGTGAGCGGCGCCATGCCTTCTTCGGAAGTACGGGTTTTGAGCAACTGGGCGAACTGCTCCAGGCTCTCGTCGACCATCGGGATGTCTTCGTCGAAATCCACCAGAACGCGGAACATTTCCTGGAAGTCCGGATCGAGGTCTTGCAGCGTGTAATACAGCTGACGGGCACCGATGATGACGACTTTGACCTGCAACGGAATGTGTTGCGGGGTCAGGGTCACGGTGGCCAGGCGGCCCAGCTCACCCAGCGGCGATTCCATTTTCAGCTTGCGCGATTGCAGGGCGCGTTTGAGCGCATCCCACACGAACGGCTCGCTGAGCATTTTGTCCGCTTCAAGGATCAGGAAACCGCCATTGGCCCGGTGCAAGGCACCCGGGCGCAGTTGCCGGTAGGTGGTGTACAGCGCGCCCTGATCGGTGCTGTATTCAATGCGACCGAAGAGGTTTTCATAGGTCGGGTGCGGCTCGAACACCACCGGCGCGCCGCCGCTGGCCGAATGACCAACCACCAGGCTCGGCGCGTATTGCTCTTCCAGCAACTTGCGGGCGACAGCATCGATTTTGCTATCGTCCACCAGTTGCTCGACCACCGTCTTGAGCAAATACACCTGCATGGCTTGCAGATAACCGCACACCGCGGCGTTCTCGGCGTATTTCTCCGACAACGGCGACAGCAACGGCTGCAAGGCCAGGGTGATGGTTTCTTCGTTCAGATGACGCAGTTGGTTACTCGACTCGCGCTTCCATTGCGGCAGGCTGGCGAGCTCTTCGTTCAGGCGCTCCTCCAGTACCGAAATATCCTCGTGGAAGCGCTCGCGCTCGGCTTCCGGCAACTGGGCGAATTCAGCTTCGTCCAATGCCTTGCCGTCGCCCATCGGGGTAAATGCAATGTTGCTGGCGTCGCGGTAGAGCGCGACGTCCTTTTCCAGCGCCAGACGCTCGATGACGTCCAGGGCCTTGTCATAGCGCTGGTTGAAGGCGCGGTCGATGCTGCTTTTTTTCTGCTGGTAGGACGGATGCTCGAAGACTGCCGGAAACGTCGCCAGCAGGTTGTCGATCAAGCCGTTGATGTCACCGATGAAGGCACCGGCGCTGCCCGACGGCAGCTCCAGCGCGCGCGGCTCGCGCGGCTCATCGAAATTGTTGACGTAGACCCAGTCCGCTGGGGTCTGCAGGCGCTTGCCTTCGGCCTTGAGGTAGCGTTTGACGAACGAGAACCGGCCAGTGCCGGGCTCGCCCATGACGAATACGTTGTAACCGGGGCGTGGCATGGCCACACCGAACTGCAAGGCTTCGACCGCACGTTCCTGGCCAAGCACACCGCGAAAGGGCTCCAGATCATTGGTGGTGGAGAAGCTGAACTGTTCAGCGGAAAACGGACGGGTCAGCGCTTCGGGCGCTAGACGCAAGCTGGCAGCAACAGGATCAGGCATCGGGCTTCCTTAACAATCAGGCGGGGCAGATGGCAGCATTCTGGCGCCGCCCATGCCCGACTGGCAAGGAGTGCCGCAGGCCTGAGCATCTTCAATCCGCCAACCCCAGGCGGGCCGGGCTTGCGCCGCGGTTTCCCATGAATGCTTTGCAAAAAATCACGGAACCCCGTGATCGTGCCTAAACTCCAGACTGCTCGGCTGGACTAATGACCGGCCCACTTATCCATTGGTAGGCACATAAAGAGAACAAAGCTATGAAACGGATTCTTCTCGGTACTCTCTTCACTGCTGTATCCATCAACGCCATGGCTCAGGCGCCAGGCGGCCCGGATTGCGGTTGGGGCAACATGCTGTTCGAAGGTCAGCGTGGTACTCCTGCTCACTTCCTGGCATCCACCACCAACGGCACCTCCGGCAACGCAACCTTCGGCATGACCTCCGGTACCAACGGTTGCGCAACCAACGCGTCGCTGACCTATGGCGGTAAATCCTGGTTTGCCATGAATGGCATGATGAACGAGCTGTCCGAAGACATGGCCAAAGGTCAGGGCGAAGCGCTGACCACCTATGCCGTGGTACTGGGCGTAGCGCCGGAAGACCGTGCGCACTTCGCCGCCGTCACTCACGAGCACTTCCAGCAGATCTTCAGCAAGGCTGACGTGACTGCCGAAGACGTGCATACCAATACCCTGGCCGTGCTCAAAGCCGACCCTCGTCTGGCCAAGTACGCGACTCAAGCTTAAGCTCGACCCGCCCCGCTTCTTTCGGGAAGCGGTTTTTGTTTTTTGGACCTGCCCCTTTTTGGGTCTTTTTCTCAAGTATTCAAGTTGCCATCTATGCTCAAACGCCTTGCCTGGCTGGCGCTGTGTGCCTGCGCCCCGCTATCCGCCGCGCCTCAGATCGACCCTCAACGTTTGCAGCAACTGGCCAACGACCCTTTCTGGATATCCCTGGGCCATTATGAAACCGCCAAGCTCGGCGGCTGGCGCAGCTATGTCAGCGACCCGAAATTCTTCCTCGCCGCTGACGGCAATGAACGTCCGGACCATGAACTGGCGGCGACTGTACAAGCCTTGTACGGCCCGGCCAGTGCCGGTGAACAACACGCTCAATGCGTCTACCCGGCGCGCACCCGCTGGCTGAAAGAACAACTCGGCCTGACCGGCCTGCCGACGCCGGACTGCGCCGGGTTCAAGCAATGGTTCAAGGACGTCTCGCCCGACAGCACGGTGATGATCTTTCCGGCGGCGTATCTGAACAGTCCGTCCTCGATGTTCGGCCACACCCTGCTGCGCATCGATCAGGCCGAAGTGCAGAGCGACAAGACTTCGCTGCTCAGTTACGCGATCAACTTCGGCGCCTACATCGAGGGCTCGGACAACAGCATCCTCTATGCCTGGAAAGGCCTGATGGGCGGCTATCCCGGCCTGTTTGCGCTAGTGCCTTACCAGGAAAAACTCTCGGAATACCGCAGCCTGGAAAACCGCGACCTGTGGGAATACCGCCTGAACCTGACCCAACAGGAAACCGCGCGCATGGTCGAGCACGTCTGGGAACTGAAGCAGATCAAGTTCGACTATTTCTTCTTCGACGAAAACTGCTCATACCGTTTGCTGGAACTGCTGCAAGTGGCCCGCCCGCGCTTGCGCCTGACCGAACAATTCCCGCTCACGGCCATCCCCACCGACACTGTCAAAGCCGTGAAAAATGCCGGGCTGGTGGAATCCATCCAGTATCGTCCGTCCCGGGAACGCGAGTTGCTCAGTCGCGCCGAACCGTTTAACCCTGAAGAGCAGCAATGGGTACTGAAAGTCAGCGCCGATCAGAACCAATTGCAGGACCCGGCGTTCAAAGCACAACCCCGCGACCGCCAGGCGCTGATCATCGATGCGGCCTATCGTCTGGAGCGCTACCGCGCCAATGGCCGGGAGCGCGACCCGGCGCGCGCCCAGCGCAGCTTCGAACTGTTGCGGGCAATCAACCAGAATCCGGCGCCGGAGCTGGATATCCCGCAACCCGGCCTGCCTGAAGACGGTCACGAGTCCCGTACCTGGCAACTCGGCCTCGGTACCCGTGGCGATAAAGCCTTTGGCGAGTACGGCTTGCGCATGGCTTATCACGACCTCAATGACAACAGCGAAAGCTTTCCCCTTGGCGCGCAGATCGAAATCCTGCAATTGAAACTGCGCCAGTACGAAGGCAATGACTGGCAAGTGCAACGCCTGGACCTGGCGACCATTCGCTCCCTGACCCCGCGTAACGAGTTGCTGCAACCTCTGTCATGGCAAGTTACCGGCGGCCTGGAGCAGGTGCCGGGCAAACATGATGACCAGACCCTGGTCAGCCACGTCAACGGTGGTGGCGGCGGTACCTGGCAATTGGGCGATGACCTGCTCGGATTTGCCCTGGGCACTGTGCGTATCGAGCACAACAATGATTTTGCCGCGTTCATCGCGCCGGCCGCCGGCTTCAACAGTGGTGTGCTGTGGAAAAATCCGCTGGGCAACTTGAGCCTGGAAGCCAAGGGTGATTTTTTCACCAATGGCGAAGTGCGTCGTAGCCTGAGCCTGAACCAGCAGTGGGAAATATCCCGCAATCTCGGTCTGCGCTTGAGCGCCCAGCGTGAGTTCAGCCATTTGGCGACGGCCGAGAACGAAGTGATGCTTGAGCTGAAGTGGTATCACTACTGACCAGATACCCCCCTGTGGGAGCGAGCTTGCTCGCGATGAGGGACTGACATTCAACAAGTGTGTTGGCTGAAAGGCCGCCAT
>NZ_JBGCUL010000591.1:0-2878 GCF_054177685.1 Pseudomonas sp. P5_A2_2 | reverse complement strand
GGCTCGCTCCCACAAGGGATCTCCAGTGGTGTCGATATTTCATTACGGACAAACAACAAGGGGGCGAATTTTCATCCGCCCCCTGCTTACCCGCTTATTCCTGTGGTTCTTCGTCAGCGGCGGCGTCGAGTTGCTGGTCTTCGGCAACGTCGTCAATCACGACCTCACCGACAAACCCTTCACCCTCTTCACCTTCCAGCTCTTCGCCCTCGACTTCCGACGGCTCCTGAACCCGCTCCAGCYCGACCAGTGTTTCGTCGTTGGCCAGTTTGATCAAGGTCACGCCCTGGGTGTTACGACCCAGGCTGGACACTTCGTCGACACGGGTGCGCACCAGGGTGCCCTGGTCGGAAATCAGCATGATTTCCTCGCCGTCGAGCACCTGCACCGCGCCGACCAGACGGCCGTTACGCTCGTTGCTGACCATGGCGATAACGCCCTGACCGCCACGCTTGTACTCAGGGAACTCGGTGATCGCCGTGCGCTTGCCGTAGCCACGCGCCGAAGCGGTGAGGATCTGGCTGCCTTCTTCCGGGATCAGCATGGAAATCAGCTTCTGGCCTTCCGGCAGACGCATGCCGCGCACACCGCGGGCGGTACGGCCCATGGCGCGAACGTCGGATTCCTTGAAGCGGGTAACCTTGCCGCCATCGGAGAACAGCATGACTTCACGCTCGCCATCGGTGATGGCCGCGGAAATCAGCACGTCGCCTTCGTCCAGCTCCAGCGCGATCAGGCCGACACTGCGTTGACGGCTGAAGGATTCCAGCGGGGTCTTCTTCACGGTGCCGTTGGCGGTGGCCATGAAGATGTAGTGACCTTCGGTGTATTCCTCGACGGGCAGCATGGTGGTGATGTATTCACCGTCATCCAGCGGCAGCAGGTTGACCAGCGGACGACCACGGGCAGCGCGGGACGCTTCAGGGATTTCGTAGGTTTTCAGCCAGTACACCTTGCCCTTGCTGGAGAACAGCAGCAGCGTGGTGTGGCTGTTGGCAACCAGCAGGTGAGCGATGTAGTCCTCATCCTTGACGCCGGTTGCCGACTTGCCTTTACCGCCACGACGCTGGGCCTGGTACGCAGCCAGCGGCTGGGTCTTGGCGTAGCCACCGTGGGAAATGGTCACGACGCGCTCTTCTTCCGGGATCATGTCACCCAGGGTCAGATCGAGACGAGCGTCGAGGATTTCGGTACGACGTACGTCGCCGTACTCGGCGCGAATCACTTCCAGCTCTTCGCGGATCACTTCCATCAGGCGCGTGGCGCTGTTGAGGATGCGGATCAGCTCGCCGATCTGGTTGAGGATCTCTTGATACTCGGCCAGCAGTTTTTCGTGCTCCAGACCGGTCAGGCGATGCAGACGCAGTTCCAGAATGGCTTGCGCCTGCTCTGGCGACAGGAAGTACTTGCCGTCGCGCAGACCGTATTGCGGATCGAGGTTTTCCGGACGRCACGAATCGGCGCCGGCACGTTCAACCATCGCCACCACGGCCGAGGATTCCCAAGGCGTGCTGATCAGCGCTTCCTTGGCTTCCGACGGCGTTGGCGACGCCTTGATCAGGGCGATGACCGGGTCGATGTTCGACAGGGCAACCGCTTGACCTTCAAGGATGTGGCCACGCTCGCGCGCCTTGCGCAGTTCGAACACGGTACGACGGGTGACGACTTCGCGACGGTGACGAACAAAGGCCTCCAGCAGATCCTTGAGATTCAGGATCCGCGGACGGCCGTCGATCAGCGCGACGATGTTGATACCGAACACCGCTTGCAGCTGGGTCTGGGCGTAGAGGTTGTTGAGGATGACCTCAGGCACTTCACCGCGACGCAACTCGATCACGACGCGCATACCGTCCTTGTCGGACTCGTCGCGCAGTTCAGTGATGCCTTCAAGCTTCTTCTCTTTTACCAGCTCGGCGATCTTCTCGATCAGACGCGCCTTGTTCAGCTGGTAAGGGAGTTCGGTGATGACGATCTGCTGACGGCCACCGACCTTGTCGATGTCTTCGATCATCGAGCGGGCGCGCATGTAAATGCGCCCGCGACCGGTGCGGTAGGCTTCGATGATGCCGGCGCGACCGTTGATGATCGCGGCGGTCGGGAAGTCCGGACCGGGGATGTATTGCATCAGCTCGTCGACAGTCAGCTCGGGATTGTCGATGAGCGCCAGGCAACCGTCGATGACTTCACCGAGGTTGTGCGGCGGAATGTTGGTCGCCATGCCCACGGCGATACCGCTGGAGCCGTTGACCAGCAGGTTGGGAATACGGGTCGGCATGACCGCCGGGATCATTTCGGTGCCGTCGTAGTTCGGCACCCAGTCCACGGTTTCTTTATGCAGGTCAGCCAGCAGCTCGTGCGCCAGCTTGGTCATGCGCACTTCGGTGTATCGCATGGCCGCGGCGTTATCGCCGTCCACCGAACCGAAGTTGCCCTGGCCGTCTACCAGCAGGTAGCGCAGGGAGAATGGCTGCGCCATCCGAACGATGGTGTCGTACACCGCGGTATCACCGTGCGGGTGATACTTACCGATCACGTCACCGACAACACGGGCAGATTTCTTGTACGGCTTGTTGAAGTCGTTGCCCAGCTCGCTCATCGCGAACAGCACGCGCCGGTGCACGGGCTTCAAGCCATCGCGCGCATCCGGCAGTGCCCGCCCGACAATTACGCTCATCGCGTAGTCGAGGTAGGACTGCTTCAGCTCGTCTTCGATATTGACCGGGAGGATTTCTTTGGCCAGTTCGCCCATGAGAAGCCTGATTCCTTTTTCTGGTGAAACCTCGTCACATCCATATGGGACGAACGAAGCTCGCCGATACAGGCTGAGTGCCATGCACCGACTTACGACAAATCAACGAGTTATGCCATGGATCTGCGC
>NZ_JBGCUL010000590.1:0-2878 GCF_054177685.1 Pseudomonas sp. P5_A2_2 | reverse complement strand
GGTATCGAGCAGGCAGCGCAGGGCGGCCGGCGGCAGGTAGCGGCCCAGTTGCAGTGAGCGCGGGGCAACCACTTCGCTGACATACAGCAGTTCCAGCAACACGGTGCCCGGCTTCAGCGCCTTGTTCTTGATCAGCGCCACGGCGGTGTTGCCCATCGAGCCGGACAGGACCAGGTCCATGCCACCCTGAACCATCGGGTGCTCCCAGGTGATGAACTGCATATCTTCGCGAGACAGTGCCTGGTTGCGGTCGTAGGTGATGGTCACGCCTTCGTCGTCGCCCAGCGGGAAGCTGGCATCGAGCATTTTTTCGCTCGGCTTGAGGATCAGCGCGTTTTCCGAATGGTCTTCACTGTCGATGCCGAAGGCGTCGAACAGGGTTTCCATGTAGATCGGCAGGGCGAACTGATCATCTTGCTCCAGGATATCTTCCACTAGCGCATCGCCTTCGCCCGCGCCACCGGAGTTCAGCTCCAGCAAGCGGTCGCGACCGGTGTGCAGCTCGTCTTCCAGACGCTCACGCTCGGCGCGGGCTTCGTCGATCAGCGCTTGCCACTCGCCATCGTCGGCCTCTTCCAGCAGCGGCAGCAGGCGCGGGCCGAACTGATGCTGCAAGGCGTTGCCGGTCGGGCAGGTGTTGAGGAATGCGTTCAGTGCTTCGTGGTACCACTGGAACAGACGCTCTTGCGGGCTGGTTTCCAGATACGGCACGTGCAGTTCGATGATGTGCTTCTGGCCGATCCGGTCCAGACGACCGATGCGTTGCTCCAGCAGGTCCGGGTGGGACGGCAGGTCGAACAGCACCAGGTGATGGGAGAACTGGAAGTTGCGACCTTCACTGCCGATTTCCGAGCAGATCAGCACTTGCGCGCCAAACTCTTCATCGGCGAAGTAGGCGGCGGCGCGGTCACGCTCGAGGATGTTCATACCTTCGTGGAACACCGTGGCCGGGATGCCCGAGCGCACGCGCAGGGCGTCTTCCAGATCCATGGCGGTTTCGGCGTGGGCGCAGATCACCAGCACTTTGGTGCGCTTGAGCATCTTCAGCTGATCGATCAACCATTCGACGCGGGGGTCGAATTTCCACCAGCGTTCTTCTTCGCTGGTATCCGGCTGGGCCTGGAAACTGACTTCCGGGTACAACTCGGCGTGATCGCCCAATGGCAGTTCGAGGTATTGGTCCGGGCACGGCAGCGGGTACGGGTGCAGCTTGCGCTCCGGGAAACCCTGCACGGCGGCGCGGGTGTTACGGAACAGCACGCGGCCGGTGCCGTGGCGGTCGAGCAGTTCGCGCACGAGGCGCGCGCTGGCTTCGGTATCGCCATCGTTGACGGCGGCCAGCAGGGCTTCGCCTTCGTTGCCGAGGAAACCGTGGATGGTCTTGTGGGCTTGTGGCGACAGGCGTCCCTTGTCCAGCAACTCCTGAACGGCTTCAGCCACCGGGCGATAGTTTTCGCTCTCGGCGCGGAAGGCTTGCAGGTCGTGGAAACGGTTCGGGTCGAGCAGGCGCAGACGAGCGAAGTGGCTGTCCTGGCCCAGTTGTTCCGGGGTGGCGGTCAACAGCAGCACGCCGGGAATGGTTTCGGCAAGTTGCTCGACCAGCGAGTATTCAGGGCTGACCTGATCTTCGTGCCACACCAGGTGATGAGCTTCGTCGACCACCAGCAAGTCCCAGCCGGCCGCGAACAACGCATCCTGGGCTTTCTCGTCGTCCACCAGCCACTCAAGCGCGACCAGCGCGAGTTGGGTGTCTTCGAACGGGTTGCTGGCATCGCTTTCGATGAAGCGCTCTTCGTCGAACAGCGCGACCTGCAGGTTGAAACGGCGGCGCATCTCGACCAGCCACTGGTGCTGCAGGTTTTCCGGGACCAGGATCAGCACACGGCTGGCGCGGCCCGAGAGCAATTGGCGATGGATAACCAGGCCGGCTTCGATGGTTTTGCCCAGGCCCACTTCATCGGCCAGCAGAACCCGTGGCGCGATGCGGTCGGCGACTTCGCGGGCAATGTGCAACTGGTGCGCGATCGGTTGCGCACGCACGCCGCCCAGGCCCCAAAGGGAGGACTGCAACTGGCGGCTGGTGTGTTCCAGAGTGTGATAACGCAGGGAAAACCAGGCCAGCGGGTCGATCTGGCCGGCGAACAGACGGTCGCTGGCCAGGCGGAACTGGATGAAGTTCGACAGTTGGGTTTCCGGCAGGGTGACCACTTCGTTCTGCCCGTTGAGGCCGTGGTAAACCAGCAGGCCATCAATGTCGTCGACTTCGCGGACGGTCAGTTTCCAGCCTTCGAAGTGAGTGATGGAGTCACCCGGCGAAAACCGCACGCGGGTCAGAGGCGCATTCCGTAGCGCGTACTGGCGGGTGTCGCCAGTGGCCGGGTAGAGCACGGTCAACAAGCGACCGTCCTGTGCCAGAACGGTGCCTAAACCCAGCTCGGCTTCGCTGTCACTGATCCAGCGTTGCCCCGGTTGATACTGCTGCGCCATGCTGCCTGACTCCCACCTGAAAAAGCCGGCTATCTTAACGGAATGAGGGCTTCAGGGCCAAAGGACTCTCAGAAAAACTCACAGTCTTACGTTAGTCCACCTGTGCATGGTGCGCCGCCAGGTGCACTAATGAGTGCCAATCGGGTCACAGTTTGCGACCGATGGCTCAAGTCGCCATCCCCGCAGCCGACAGCCTGCTGACAGGAGACCGAAACCATGCTGCCACCGATGCTCCCCCTGAGTGCCGTGCCGATCACTTCGCAAACCGACCCGATCCGCCAGCGTCCGGACATTCCACCGGTGGTGCCGGTGCAGGAAAGCTCCAGTGAAAGCACCATTGACCTGCAAAAGCGCAATCCTGAAGAGGACGGGTTAGTGCTGCGCGAGGAAC
>NZ_JBGCUL010000589.1:0-2880 GCF_054177685.1 Pseudomonas sp. P5_A2_2 | reverse complement strand
ATTTTATCTCGCGACCCCTTTTTATTTTATTGCGTTTTTACTCCTACAAAACGGCTGGCTCTCAGTAGAATCCTCACCGCTTCGTTTAGAGCTAATTTCAGCTTTATCACTCTGTAGTGCGGTCTTTAGGACGACGTTTTTTTTCTTGTGTTGGCACTTTGTGTATCTGAAGAGTTCCTCGGTTACGAATCATCGACAGCTTGTCCATCAACTTGTCCACATAACGCCGACGGAAACTCTCCGTGTATCGGTAGTTCTGCTCTGCGTTTCTTACGAGTGTTCATATTCGCCCAAAAGCTATCCACAAAAAGCGGGGATATACCTGTGKATAATGGCCCGAACACYACGGAATACAGGGCTTGCAATGCAATGGTCAGTAACTGAGCAAGTTTTGTGTTCAGCTGAGCCTTGTTGGCGGTGATCTACCCGTTATCAAAACTGTGCAGCAGTATTACTCTCAATCGCCTCTGCAGCTGTCAGAGTATTTCTCATCAAACAAGCAACGGTCATAGGACCAACGCCGCCAGGAACTGGAGTCATGGCCGCCGCGATGTCCTTGGCAGAGTCGAAATCGACATCACCGACTAAAACCGAAACTCCGTTTTTCTCGACTCTGTTGATACCAACGTCAATGACCACTGCACCCGGCTTGATCGCCCTTGCATCAATAAATTCCGCCCGTCCAATCGCTACCACCAGGATGTCGGCCTGACGACATTCAGCGATGAGATCTCGTGTTCGGGAATGCACAATCGTGACCGTGCAATTTTCCTGCAAGAGCAAATTCGCCATTGGCTTTCCGACGATGTTGGACCTGCCGACAATTACCGCTTTTTTACCGCTAAGGTCACCGATCTGATCCTTCAACATCATCAGGCATCCCAGAGGAGTGCACGGAATCAGTTTGGCTTTACCCTGACCCAGCAGACCCACGTTGATCGGATGGAAACCGTCGACATCTTTGGCCGGGTTAATTGCCGCAATAACCTTCGACTCATCGATATGGGCGGGCAGCGGAAGCTGCACCAAAATCCCATGCACATAGCGGTCATTGTTCAGCTTATCGATCAGGTTCAGCAGGTCCGTTTCGGATGTATCGCTTTCGAGTAGGTGAGGGAACGAGTCAATCCCGGACTCAAGCGCCTTTTTCATTTTGGTTTTCACGTAAACCTGGCTGGCAGGATCGCTCCCGACTAGTACGACAGCCAGCCCGGGTGCTCTGCCGCGTTTTTCCCTGAAGGCCCTTGCACCGACGGCGACATTCTTGCGCAAGATTTCGGCAAACGCCTTCCCATCGATTATGGAGGCCTCCGGATTGGGCGCGTTATCCAAAGATTGTGTAATGGTCATTTCGTCCTACCCCATTAGCGGTCAGAAAGCTGCCTCCACGTTCTTGGAGGCAGTTGCATGATCAAGATTTCAGGCGTTCACCTTTCGGGTCGTAAAGGCATCCACGAATGACTTTCGCGGAGCATTCTTCACCCAGAATTTTGATGGTGAGTTCAGTATCCAGGGACGCGAGTTCGCGCTTGATAAAGCCCATGGCCAAACTCTTGTTAACGCGATAACCATAGGCTCCTGAAGTGGTAAGCCCTACCAGTTTCCCTTGATGGAAAATTGGCTCACTACCCAATGCATCAGCAGGGCCCGCTTGCACTTCCATCAGCACGAGACGGTGGGTRCTCGGTTTCTCTTTTTCTGCCAGCACTGCCGCACGCCCTTCAAAATCACCTTTATCGGTCTTGATGAAGTAGCTCATGTTGGCAGCCAGCGCCGAGTACTCGGTTGTCAGCTCGCGGCCCCAGATTTGATAGCCCTTTTCGATGCGCATCGAGTCCATGGCCCTCAGTCCGAAGTCGACGATCCCATGCGCTTCACCCGCCCAAACGAGTGCTTCGTAAAGTGCCTGCTGGTGTTGGAGTGGATGGTGGAGTTCCCATCCCAATTCGCCGACAAAGTTCATCCGCAACGCGCGTACGGGAGCGCCAACGACCTGGATCTCCTGGCCGGTAAACCAGGGGAATGCTTCATTACTCAGATCGGTGTCGGTGAGTTTTGACAGCACCTCTC
Source organism: Pseudomonas sp. P5_A2_2 (assembly GCF_054177685.1). NCBI lineage: Bacteria > Pseudomonadati > Pseudomonadota > Gammaproteobacteria > Pseudomonadales > Pseudomonadaceae > Pseudomonas > Pseudomonas sp. P5_A2_2. The sequence continues at coordinate 810 of NZ_JBGCUL010000589.1, read as the reverse complement.
TTGCTCTAGGACCAGCCAGGATGAGCGTGCCCCAGTCCCTGGTGATATTCGCGATGGAGATATTTGCGTATTTCGCTGCCCGTTGCCGTAACCAATCTTCAATCAGCAACTCACAAGCCGCCGGGCACATCAGGTAAAACGCGCCGCTTTCCAGGAGCGTCATGGAGAATTCCCACGCCACGCTTCCTGATGGGGTGAGCACATGGGCGAGAGCCACATCCCCGCATTTGGCAGGAACCTGGTTGGGGCTGATCCGATCCAGAAATGAACGAGCATCCTTTCCAGAGATCTCGAATTTTGTGAAGGCACTCAGATCGAGGATACCCACACGATTTTGCACCGCTTCACATTCCGACCGGACTGCTGCATCCCAATTGCCCCGGCTGTAGCTGAAGTTCTCGACTGGGGCATTGGCAGATTGTGCAAACCAGCTGGCACGCTCCCAGCCGTAATAAGCGCCGAACACCGCATTCTTGTGTTTGAGGATTTCGTAAATCGGCGTGGTCTTCACTTCGCGACACGCCGGGCGCATCGCGTATTCGTTCGGGCAGCTTAGTTGGTATTCGTTGGCGTACAGCTCAAGCGATTTGGTGACGGTGTAGGAAAGGTTCGCGTAGCTGCCAAAGCGACGGGAATCCAGCTCCCAAAGTTCAACCTCGGGGTGACCGTCGATGATCCACTGAGCAAGATAACGGCCTGCGCCGCCGCCCTGGGTGATTCCGAAACTGAACCCTGCGCAAGCAAAGTAGTTGTCGTAACCGTGCACGGGGCCGAGGAGGGGAAGGCCGTCCGGGGTGTACACGATAGGGC
>NZ_JBGCUL010000588.1:0-2892 GCF_054177685.1 Pseudomonas sp. P5_A2_2 | reverse complement strand
GTTGGCCGATGTCACTGCCCATGCTATCCGTAGCACCATCGCAACCCCGGAACTGGGTGGGCTCTACCATCTCGCAGCCTCTGGTGAAACCACCTGGTGTCGCTATGCTCGTTTCGTGCTTGAGCGAGCCGAGTTGGCAGGTGAAAACCTCAAGGTGTCGCCGGCCATGGTTGGAGCAATCGGCACAGAGGCTTACCCGACGCCAGCACAACGTCCAAACAATTCCCGTTTGAACACTCAAAAACTGCAAAAGGCCTTTGCGTTGAACTTGCCTCAATGGAAAGTCGGCGTGGCACGGATGCTTACAGAAATTCTAGAGAAATGAATATGTTTAATCGTAAAGGAATCATCCTGGCCGGCGGCTCGGGAACTCGACTGCACCCTGCAACATTGGCGATCTCCAAACAGTTGCTGCCGGTATACGACAAACCGATGATCTACTACCCGCTGAGCACCCTGATGCTGGCGGGTATCCGCGACATCCTGATCATTTCCACTCCTCAAGATACCCCGCGTTTCGAGCAACTGCTGGGTGATGGCGCTCGTTGGGGCTTGAACATTTCCTATGCAGTGCAGGCATCGCCGGATGGCTTGGCGCAGGCTTTCATTATTGGTGAAGACTTCATCGGTAATGATCCGGCGGCCTTGGTGCTGGGCGACAACATCTACCACGGCCATCATTTCAATGAGCTGCTGGCGAGTGCCATGGTGCGCCAGGACGGTGCCAGCGTTTTTGCCTACCACGTCAATGATCCAGAGCGCTATGGGGTTGTCGAGTTCGATGCTCAAGGCAAGGCCATCAGCCTGGAAGAGAAACCTCTCAAACCTAAATCGAACTACGCGGTCACCGGTCTGTATTTCTACGACAACCAGGTTGTCGAGATCGCAAAAAACATCAAACCGTCACCACGTGGCGAGCTGGAAATCACCGACCTCAACCGTGTCTACCTGGAGCAGGGCAACCTGTCGGTAGAAATCATGGGTCGCGGTTACGCCTGGCTGGACACTGGTACTCACGACTCCTTGCTGGAAGCGAGCCATTTCATCGCCACACTGGAACACCGTCAGGGCCTTAAAGTTGCCTGCCCCGAAGAGATCGCCTTCCGGCAGAAGTGGATCAACCCCGAGCAACTCGAAGCGCTCGCTGACCCATTGATGAAAAACGGCTATGGCCAATACCTGAAACGCCTCCTGCACGAGACGATTTACTGATGAAAGCTATACCACTGGCGATACCCGACGTCGTACTGTTTGAGCCCAAGGTTTTTGGCGATGAGCGTGGTTTTTTCTTCGAAAGTTTCAATGAGGCGCAGTTTTCTGAGGCCATTGGAAAAGAAGTTAAATTCGTTCAGGACAATCACTCCCGTTCGGTAAAGAACGTATTGCGTGGATTGCATTATCAGGTTCAACAAGCGCAGGGAAAGTTGTTGCGTGTAGTGACCGGTGAAGTCTTCGATGTCGCGGTAGATGTGCGCAAGTCGTCACCGACATTCGGGCATTGGGTAGGTGAGATTCTATCCGCTGAGAATAAACGACAGTTATGGATTCCTGAGGGATTTGCTCACGGTTTTGTCGTGCTTTCTGACGCTGCTGAAGTTCTATACAAGGCAACGGATTACTATGCGCCCGTACATGAACGTTGCATTGCCTGGAACGACCCCACCGTAGGGATTGAATGGCCGTGTGAAGGAGAATTGGCGCTGTCGGTAAAAGATCAGCAGGGATCGTTACTGAATGTCGCAGAGGTATTTGACTGATGCAAGCGCACCCTATTTCTCCAAAAGAACTTGTGAAAAGTCTCTGGCGTAATCGTAGTCTGATCAAGGCAATGGCCCAGCGCGAAGTTGTCGGGCGATACAAAGGTTCGTTTCTGGGTATTTTTTGGTCTTTTTTCAACCCGGTGCTTATGTTGGCGGTTTATACCTTCGTCTTCAGTGTCATTTTTAAGGCACGCTGGAACAGTGGTAGTGACTCTAAAACAGAGTTTGCATTGGTCTTGTTTGCGGGGTTGATGGTTTTTAACCTGTTTTCCGAATGCGTAAACCGGGCGCCAGGAGTCATCCTCGCAAACGCCAACTATGTGAAAAAAGTCGTATTTCCCTTGGAAATACTTCCATGGGTAGGTATTGGCTCCGCGATGTTTCATTGGTTGGTGAGCTTGAGTGTTTGGCTGGTGGCGTACGTAATATTCTTTGGAGTTCCGCATGCGACTGTCTTGTTACTGCCGCTAATTATGCTGCCTCTGATTTTTCTTGTGCTGGGACTATCATGGGCGCTGGCTTCGTTGGGTGTTTACTTGCGCGATGTGAGTCAGTTCATAGGGATTTTGACGACGATATTGATGTTTTTGTCGCCTATTTTTTATCCTTCAAGCTCCTTGCCTCAAGAATATGCACACTTGCTTTTGCTTAACCCGCTGACACCGGTGATTGAAGGGGTCAGGGATGTACTGTATTGGGGTAAAATGCCCGATATGAATTTCTTTCTTGGGTACTTGCTAGTTACCGCGTTTTTTGCGTGGCTGGGATTTGCATGGTTCCAAAAGACACGTAAGGGGTTTGCAGATGTCCTCTGATATCGCAATCAAGGTTGAAAACCTTAATAAGTGTTACCACATTTATGACAAGCCTCATGACCGGTTGAAGCAAATGCTGATGCGCGGACGCAGGCAATATTTCCAAGAGTTTTGGGCTCTGCGCGACGTTTCCTTTGAAATCAATAAAGGAGAGACCGTCGGAATCATTGGTCGTAATGGCAGCGGTAAGTCGACTTTGCTGCAGATGATCTGCGGTACGTTGAACCCTACCAGCGGTAGTATTCAGACCCAAGGCCGCATCGCAGCTTTGCTTGAATTGGGAGCAGGTTTCAACCCCGAGTTCACCGGGCGTGAAA
>NZ_JBGCUL010000587.1:0-2899 GCF_054177685.1 Pseudomonas sp. P5_A2_2 | reverse complement strand
GGCTCACTCGGTGCCCGCCAAAGCGGTAGCCGAACAATGCCGAGAGATTGCGGTTGTCCACCTCACCCGCCTTGGCGCGGCCATCCTCGCGGCTGAAAAAACTGCGCAAGTCACTGCTGAACACACCGTCGCCGAGCGGCAGGTTGTGCAGCAACGCCAGGGTGTCCTGTTGGTACAGGTCGGTCACCTCGGCATGGTAGGCACGCAGGCTCAGGTCCTTATTGACCTGGTAATCACCCCCCAGCCAGGCCAGGTGCGAGGTGGTGGCAGCGCCGTTGAAACGCCGGTTCGGCGAGGCGACGGTCATGGCCTGATAGTCCGTGGAATCGCGTTTGTTGATACGATCGATGTAACCGGTGTTCAGGGTCAGGCCATCGAAATCCCTGGAGCTGAGCGTGGTGCCGCGAAAGGTCTGTGGCAGCAGTCGCGACGGGCTGGCAAAGGCAAACGGCAGGAAGATCGAGACATCGCCGCTCTTGATCGTTGTCTGGGCAAACCGCAGCTTGGCCGTCGGCGCCAGCCGCGAATAGTCATCCGCCGCGCGCTTGTCGCTGGCCGACACCGGCAACAGTTCGGTGCCGCTGCGATCCGGCGCGGAGTCGAGCTTGACCCCCAACAGCCCCCGCAAGTCCAGACCAAAGCCTACAGTCCCTTCGGTAAACCCGGACTCCACGCCCATGATGAAACCCTGGGCCCACTCCCGCGCGGCAGACTTGGCGCCGCTGTCCTGGTATTCACGGTCCAGGTAGTAATTGCGCATGGTCAACGTTGCGTGACTGTCCTCGATAAACCCTTCGGCCCGCAGCTGCGGGGGCAGAACGCTGACGCCAAGCAGCGCCACGACCCACCCAGGAAGGATCCTGGAGACGCAGGAGAGCGACGCTACTGAACCGGTGTTCCTGTGGCGTTTTGGCATGTTCGATGTCCACTTTTTATTGTTGTTCTTGAGTGCCGGACCCACACGGGGCTGTCGGCTTCACGACCAGAGAATGGAAACACCCAAGGGGTATCGTCAATCGCGAATGACCGATAATCGAACATTAATATTATTATCTATTTTCAAACAGTATCTTTAATGCATCCATAACAACCTGTTTATTAAGGTTTTATTCGTGGTTTACGCAGATTTTACGACACCGTTCTTTTTTTAGTTATCTTTGTTATCTTAATCGTCGGCGGTCATTGACGGCGCTCCCAACGCACGGAGGGCTCGACTGCATAACAAAAACAACAATGAGGTTCACCCATGGACAGTCCATCGCGTCGCTCGACGCTGACAATCGCTTTGTGCTTTATCGTTGCGCTGATCGAGGGGTTCGATCTGCAGGCTGCCGGCACCGCTGCCGCAGGATTGCGCCAGAGTTTTGCCCTGGACCCGAAGATGATGGGCTGGGTGTTCAGCGCCGGGATCATTGGCCTGCTACCTGGCGCGTTTTTTGGCGGCTGGGTTGCCGATCGTATCGGCCGCAAGAAAATCCTCGTCGGCGCCGTGTTGCTATTTGGCGTCTTCTCGCTCTGCACCGCCTACGTCGAGAGCTATTCCAGCCTGCTGCTGGTGCGCTTCATGACCGGCCTGGGCCTGGGCGCCGCCCTGCCCAATCTGATTGCCCTGTGTGCCGAGGCCGTGAACGAACGCCATCGTGGCACCGCCATCAGTGTCATGTACTGCGGCGTGCCCCTGGGTGGCGCGCTGGCGGCAGTGGTGGCAATGTTTTCCAGTGAACACTGGCAAACCACCTTTATCATCGGCGGTCTGACGCCCTTGCTGGTGGTGCCGCTGATGGCCCTGCTGTTGCCCGAATCCACTGCGTTCCGTCAGCAGCACGTCACGACCGGCAGCCCACGCTCGTCTACCGCCCAGGCGCTGTTCGGCGAAGGACGCGCACGCAGCACGCTGGCCTTGTGGTTGAGCTACTTCTTCACCCTGACCGTGATGTACATGCTGCTCAACTGGCTGCCCTCGCTGTTGCTGGAACAGGGTTTCACCAAGCCCCAGGCAGGCATGGTGCAGATGCTGTTCAACCTGGGCGGTGCCATTGGTTCGCTGCTTGGCGGGGTGATGCTGGACCGCTGCAACGGCCTGAAAGTGGTCCTGTTCGTGTATGCAGGAGTGTTGGCGGCACTGGCTGGGGTCGGCCTGTCGGTGGGTATCGTGCCGATGGCAATCGCCGGGTTTGCCGTCGGGCTGTTCGTCATGGCTGCACAGCTTGTGCTGTATGCACTGGCGCCCCCTTCCTACCCGACTTCGGTGCGCGCCACCGGCGTCGGCGCGGCCGTGGCCATCGGCCGGCTCGGCTCGGTGGCAGGTCCCCTGGCCGCCGGCCAGATCCTCGCCGCCGGTGCCGGCACCACTGGCGTGCTGCTGGCAACTTCACCGGGGTTGGTGATCGCCGCGCTGTCGATCCTGACCGTGATCGCCCGCACCGGAGCGATCGCCGAGTCTCGGCCAGAAGCTGCAAACTGAGCCCCGCTACCAAGAATTGTAGGAGCTCGCTCGCGAAGAACGCCAGGACACCGCGTGGCCCCAGGCAGTTAGCGTCATCGTTGACGACCTTCGTCGGAACGCCGCCCGGAGCAAGCTCGCTCCCACAGGTAACAGCGTTTGAGGTGTACGGAGGCCAAAAAACAAAACCCCTACCTGCGTGCGCAGATAGGGGTTTCGGAATTTAATCTTGACGATGACCTACTCTCACATGGGGAAACCCCACACTACCATCGGCGATGCATCGTTTCACTGCTGAGTTCGGGATGGGATCAGGTGGTTCCAATGCTCTATGGTCGTCAAGAAATTCGGGTACTGAACCGTTTTTCAACGTTTCAGCAAATTGGGTATGTGACAGCTTTCGGTGTTTTGTGAGCGTCGAACTTTCGGTTCATTGCGTCTTCACACACCGCAATC
>NZ_JBGCUL010000586.1:0-2901 GCF_054177685.1 Pseudomonas sp. P5_A2_2 | reverse complement strand
CTCGTAGGAGCTGCCGCAGACTGCGATCTTTTGCTTTTAATGGACGATGGAATTGGGCGGCAGATGCCCCAACCGTTCCGTCAGGCGAATCCGCTGGATCGGATCGTCGCTGAGCAGCAGTGCGTGCTCCAGGTCAAAACGCTCGGCGTTCGGGCAGTCCAGCCGCTGGTACAGGCTGGCCCGGGCCAGATAGTCGGAGGCACTGGCGTCACCCAGTTCCAGGACGCGATCGGCGTCGATCAAGGCATTGATGAAATCGTCGTGGGACAGGTACAACTGGCGCAGGTTGCGCGACAGCCGTTGCAGCATCTGCGCCGGCTCGGCGGTTGCGAGGTGCTCGGCGCTGAGCTTTATGTTCGGGCCGTACTGGCGCTGCAACAACTCCCGACAATCGTTCGGATAAAGGCGACGACCGCCGCAGGGATCGAGCAAATGGTCGGCGCCCGGCACCCGCAGCAGGAAATGCCCGGGGAAGTTGACCCCGACCAGGGGAATCTCCAGACCCCTGGCCAACTCCAGCGCAATCAGCCCCAGCGTCAAGGGTTGGCCTCTTCGGCGTTCCAGTACCTTGTTCAACAGGGCCACTTGGGGGCGTAACGGCGTGAAATCGTCCTGGGCGAAGCCAAGGTCGTTCATGCGCCGCAGTAGCGGCTGGGCCAGTTCACTGACCGGCAGCATCGGCAAGCCGCCACTGACCCGTTGCTGCAACGCCTGGAAATCGGCCAGCAGTGCTTGCGGCTCCACCTCGTTGTCGTGCTCGACCGCAATCCACAGTGCCGCCTCGAACAGCGCGGGCGGTGAACGTTGCAGGCAGGCGAAGAACGATTGGCGCGGGGTCATCAAAATCTCCGGGCGATGCCTCGTTTTAGCCCCCTCTCCGGCGTTCGTCCAGTGCCGTACAAGGTCGAATGCAGGTTATTTCCTAAAGCTTGCATCGTGGCCGTGCTTATTCCGGTGCGCTTCTGCAATTTTTGGGCGCAAGCCTATACTGGCGTCTACAAGAAGTGATTCGGGAGCCTTACGATGTTCGCTCTCATGCAAAGCACCCGCCTTGAATCGCTGCATCTGAGCGTCGACTCGGTCACCGGGTTGAAGGCGGTCATTGCCATTCATAACAGCCGTCTGGGGCCTGCCCTGGGTGGTTGTCGTTACCTTGCCTACCCCAGCGACGAATCCGCGATCGAGGATGCTGTGCGCCTGGCCCAGGGCATGAGCTACAAGGCTGCGCTGGCCGGGCTGGCGCAGGGGGGAGGTGTGGCGGTCATTGTCCGCCCGGCCCATGTTGCAAACCGCGGTGCGCTRTTCGAAGCCTTCGGGCGCTGCATCAATCAGCTTGATGGTCGCTACATCACCGCCATCGACAGCGGCACTTCGGTAGCGGACATGGATTGCATCGCCCAACAGACCCAGCACGTCACCAGCACCACGTCGGCGGGAGACCCGGCGCCCCATGCGGCAATGGGCGTATTCACCGGCATTCGCGCCACTGCCATGGCGCGGTTGGGTAGCGATAATCTCGAAGGTTTGCGCGTAGCGATTCAAGGCTTGGGCAATGTCGGCTATGCCCTGGCGGAGCAGTTGCACGCCGCCGGAGCCGAACTGCTGGTCAGCGATATCGATCACGGCAAGGTGCAATTGGCCATGGAGCAACTCGGTGCGCACCCGATTGCCAACGAAGCGCTGCTCAGCACACCTTGCGATATCCTCGCGCCCTGCGGCCTGGGCGGTGTACTCAACAGCCATACCGTGACGCAATTGCGCTGCTCGGCGGTGGCCGGTTCGGCGAACAATCAGCTGACGCATCTGGACGTCGCCGACCAACTGGAGCGCCGTGGCATCCTGTATGCGCCGGATTACGTGATCAACGCTGGCGGGCTGATTTACGTGTCGCTCAAGCACCGAGGGGAAGGACTGTCGACCATCACCGCGCACCTGTCGAAAATCAGCACGCGCCTGACCGAAGTGTTCGCCCACGCCCAGGCGGAAAAACGCTCTCCCGCACGGGTGGCCGATGAGTTGGCGGAGAAAGTGTTGTACCGGTGAGTCAGGCATGAGTTTTCCACAGGCATGAAAAAGGCCCTGGGTCATTCGACTCAGGGCCTGTTCAATTCGGGCTGTGCCTACTTGGCGGCTTTGGGGGCCTTGGCAGGCTTGGCCGGGACGATCGGCTCAGCGGCTTCAACGACCTCGAGCGCTGCGACAGGTTCTGCGACTTCAACCGGTGCGCTGAGCAATTCGGACAGAGCGTCCGGCTGGCTCTTGAACGCCTTGGCGAACACGTCGCGATTCTTCGCCATGTAGATCCCGGCTTCTTCCACTTGCTGCTCGGTCAGGGACGGAACGGCTTTTTGCAATACTTCAGCCAGCAATTCGGCCAGTTCGAGCATTTTGTCATGACGGTCAGCTTCGGCTTTATCCATGAACAAGCGCTCCAGATCTCGGCTGCTGCGGTATACCACTTCGACGGCCATTCACCACCTCACATGCCTTCACATTGGTTGTCGATTTCGACTACTGTATTTATATACAGCCAAAAGGATAAGCGAATCCCTGTCTTTTGGGTAGTGGCTTTTTAATGTAGACCGGAAATCCGGATTTGCACTGTTGCCTGTGGGAGCGGGCTTGGTCCGGGCGGCGTTCCGACGAAGAGGCCGGTGAAATGGCCACAAAAGTGTCCAGCGGCAGACCATCCTCATCTCACTCAACAGCCTCTGGCCTTTTTTCTGCATGCAGAAAAACCGTCACGTCCAACCCGCATCATCCGGTCGAGCCGACCTAAGGAAGCAGCATCGTGAAAATCAACTGGGCCGAAAAACTGCGGCAGAACGTACATGGACTGGCCGAGTCCCTGGGCAATCTGTTCGTCGAAACCTTCCACTACCTGGCGCTGTYCGCCATTGG
>NZ_JBGCUL010000585.1:0-2901 GCF_054177685.1 Pseudomonas sp. P5_A2_2 | reverse complement strand
CTGACCCTGGCCGGTGCGTCGGCGGTGTCCCACGACCTGTATGCCAGCGTTATCAAGAAGGGCAAGGCCAACGAGAAGGATGAGATTCGTATTTCGAAGATCACCACCGTTGCTTTGGGTGTGTTGGCCATCATTCTGGGCATTCTGTTCGAAAGCCAGAACATCGCGTTCATGGTCGGCCTGGCGTTCTCCATCGCGGCGAGCTGCAACTTCCCGGTGCTGCTGCTTTCCATGTACTGGAAAAAACTGACCACTCGCGGTGCGATGATCGGCGGCTGGATGGGCCTGATCAGTGCTGTAGGCCTGATGATCCTTGGCCCGACCATCTGGGTGCAGATCATGCATCACGAGAAAGCCATCTTCCCGTATGAGTATCCGGCGTTGTTCTCGATGATGATTGCCTTTGTCGGGATCTGGTTCTTCTCGGTTACCGACAAGTCGACTGCGGCTGACAATGAGCGGGCGCTGTTCTTCCCGCAGTTTGTTCGTTCGCAGACCGGGTTGGGGGCGAGTGGGGCGGTTTCGCACTAAGCGTTCGGTTTGACTGTTTAAGTTGTGTTGAATGGAAATGCCCTGGTCGAGAGATCGGGGCATTTTTTATTGGGCGGTAATCGACCCGAATTTCGTGGATGTACCGATTTACTGTAGGAGCGAGCCTGCTCGCGAAGGCGGCCTGGCAGCCGACCTGTCTTTTGTTTATCGCGTACATATCCATTCCTGCGGTAACGGCGGCTTATGGTTCCGCTCTTACAGCGGGTCACTTTGGCAAACGCCCCAAAGTAACCAAAGGTCTCGCCCCTTACGTACGGCCCCTCGCTTAGGCTCGGCGTTCCTTCGCTGCGGTATTCATCCGGGGGCATTGCCCTCCGGTCGGCTTCGCTTCGACCTACATGCAATGAGTTCGACTGCGTCGAACGGCGCTGCGCGCCAAACCCCGGATAAACACCTCCGCTCAGCCTGCCGAGGGGGCGGGTGGATCAAGATCAAAAGCTGCAGGCGAGCTAACGCTCGACCTGATGAGTGGTGAGAAGCGACGCGGTGGTGTGGGCTGCTCTGCTTTTGCTTTTCTGTGGGAGCGAGCCTGCTCGCGATGGCGGTCTGCCGGCCGATCGAAATTCTGCAGCGAACTCAACCAACAACCAGGCCGGCCGGTAGGCCGCCTCGGGCGCTTTTGCGGTGTACGCCCCCTCGTGAGGCCGAGYGSAGGTTCTGCGCAGTGGGCAACCCGGCATGGATGCCGGGTTAGCCGCCSMCGGCCATGGATGGCCGATSGCGGCGGGCCCACGGAGCAGGACCGGAGCGAGGGCATGCCGAGCCWMRGCGAGGCACCGAACGWCAGGGGCAAGAGCCCTTTGGTTACTTTGGGGCTTTTCCAAAGTGACCCGCYGTAAGRGCCAGCCCTTTCAAGGTCTTCGTTTAGAATCCCCTAAAAACCAGTCAGGGTGACGAAAACGATGTGGGCAGAAGTTCTAGCGCGGTTTGAAAAAAAGACACCGGCCAGTGTCATGACGAAATTGATACTGGAGCAGGCTGTTCCTGCCGAATGGGTKGATCAGGTGTTTGAAGAACACCGTCAACGCCAGTACCCGCGTGAGCTGTTGTTTTCGACCATCGTTGAGCTGATGTCCCTTGTTTCATTGGGYYTRCGSCCKTCYTTRCATGCCGCTGCCCGGCAAATGGAGGGGCTGCCGGTTACCTTGGCGGCGCTCTATGACAAGGTCAGCCGCACAGAGCCCGCGTTGCTGCGGGCGTTGGTTACAGGAAGCGCCGAGCGCTTGGCTCCGACGATARARGMGTTGGGCTGTTCAGCCATTTTGCCKGGCTGGCAGCTGCGCATTGTCGACGGCAACCACCTGYCTTCTACTGAAAAACGCTTGGGGGCTTTGCGGCGTGAGCGAGGTGCGGCGCGACCAGGGTTTTCAGTCGTGGTCTACGACCCGGACCTCGATCAGATCGTCGACTTGCAGCCATGCGAGGATGCCTACGCCAGTGAGCGCGTCAGCGTGCTGCCGCTGTTGGCCCGCGCCACTAAGGGCCAGCTGTGGATGGCCGATCGGTTGTACTGCACGCTGCCCGTCATGCAAGCCTGCGASGAMGCGGGGGCTTCGTTCATTATTCGCCAGCAAAGCAAACATCCACGGTTGATTGAGGAAGGCGGCTGGCAAGAATCTGTGGCCATCGAATCCGGAACGGTGMGCGAGCAAATCATCGAACTCAAAGGTGGTCACCGCTGGCGCCGAGTTGAACTGAACCTACAGACCCCTACTGACTCAGGYGACACGGTGATGTGGTTCTGGAGCAACTTGCCCGACACCGTCAGCGCCGGGCAGATCGCCGAGTTATACCGTCGTCGCTGGAGTATCGAAGGGATGTTCCAGCGCCTGGAGTCGGTGCTGGACAGTGAAATCGAAAGCCTTGGCGCTCCGCGGGCGGCGTTGCTGGGATTTGCTTCAGCGATCCTGGCCTACAACGTCCTGGCAGTGCTCAAGCGCAGTGTGGAACAGGCTCATCGCGAGACATTGCCCTCCGGTCGGCTTCGCTTCGACCTACATGCAATGAGTTCGACTGCGTCGAACGGCGCTGCGCGCCAATCCCCGGATGAACACCTCCACTCAGCCTGATGAGTGGTGAGAAGCGTCTGTGTACGCCGATCTGCCTTTGCTTTTCTGTGGGAGCGAGCTTGCTCGCGATAGCGGCTTGCCAGTCGACCAGATACCTCCCAGACGAACGAACCCAACAACCAGGCCGGCCGGTAGGCCGCCTCGGACGCTGTTGCGGTACACGCCCCCTCGTGAGGCCGAGAGGAGGTTCTGCGCAGTGGGCAACCCGGCATGGATGCCGGGTTAGCCGCCGCCGGCCATGGATGGCCGATGGCGGCGGGCCCACGGAGCAGGACCGGAG
>NZ_JBGCUL010000584.1:0-2910 GCF_054177685.1 Pseudomonas sp. P5_A2_2 | reverse complement strand
TCCTGGCCATGCAAAAAGCCTTCGAGGCGAGCAAAAAGAGCGGTGAATACGCCGCGATCCTCAAGAAATATGGTTTGGAAGAACCGACTGCCAACTAAGAACCTGCCCTTGTAGTCTGGTCATCTGCCTCCCCTGCACCGGGGCGGCAGATCGAGGTGCCCCATGCAATTCGACTGGTCGTATTTCTTCTCCCTGTTCTCCCTGCCGGACTTCTGGAAGGCCTGCGTCACGGTGGTCCAGCTCAGTGCCCTGGCCTGGTTCATCGGCATGCTGCTGGGTTTTGTCCTGGCTACGGCCAAGCTGTCCCAATCGCCCTTGCTGCGCATTCCCGCAGCGGTCTACATCTGGTTCTTCCGCAGCATCCCGTTGCTGGTGCTGGTGGTGTTCGTCTACAACCTGCCGCAATTGTTTCCCGGTAGCGGACCGATTCTGTCCAACCCCTTCTACGCAGGCCTGCTGGCCCTGGTGGTCACCGAAGCTGCGTACATGGCGGAAATCCATCGTGGCGGCCTGATCTCCGTGGCCAAGGGCCAGAAAGAAGCCGGGCGCGCGCTGGGTGTCGGCCTGTTCGGCATGCAACGCCTGATCGTGATCCCCCAGGCTTTCCGTATTTCGCTGCCGACCCTGATCAATGAATACATCAYGGTGGTCAAGCTGACCTCACTGGTCTCGGTCATCTCCCTGACCGAAATCCTCACGGTCGGCCAACGCCTCTATGCCACCAACTTCCTGGTCATGGAAACCCTGGCGGCGGTAGGCGTCTACTACGTGTTGATCGTCACCGTGTTCGGCTATTTCCTGCAGCGCCTGGAGCGCTACCTGGACCTGAACTTCCGCAAGCCGCACACGCTGGACGAGGCCACCATCGCCAGGTTCAAGGCCAGTGCCGAAGCGTTGCCCGACACTGCGCGCAAGGCAGCGGGCAACAACGCGGCGCCCATCCTGCAACTGAAGAACATCCAGAAGAGCTATGGCACGCACAAGGTGCTGCTGGGTATCGACCTGAATGTCGAATGCGGCCAGGTGGTCTCGATCATCGGGCCATCCGGCTCCGGCAAGACGTCGCTGATCCGCACGGTCAACGGCCTGGAAACCATAGATACCGGCGACATTCTGTTGTTCGGCGAAAAATTCATCGAGGCTTCGGACAAACCCAACGGCTCCCGCCTGCGCAAAGGCGTGCGGCACATCGGCATGGTGTTCCAGAACTTCAACCTGTTCCCGCACCGCACCATTCTCGACAACGTCACACTGGCACCGCGTTACCACGGCCAGCCGGGCGAGCTGAGTGAACATCGTGCCTATGCGCTACTGGACAAGGTCGGCCTGCTGGCCCATGCCCACAAGTACCCGCACCAGCTCTCCGGTGGGCAACAGCAGCGCGTGGCGATCGCCCGGGCCCTGGCGATGGAGCCGCAGATCATGCTGTTCGACGAGCCGACCTCGGCCCTCGACCCGGAACTGGTCAACGACGTGCTGAACGTGATCCGCGACCTGGCGAAAGAAGGCATGACCATGCTGATCGTGACCCACGAAATGGACTTTGCCATGTCGATATCCGACCGGGTCGTGTTCATGGAGAACGGTAATATCCAACTGGAYGCCGCACCTGAAACCATACGATGCGATGCCAAAGGAGAACGAGTGCGGCGCTTCATGGGAATCAGTGCCCGATCGCCAAGCCTGTCTGCAACGCTGGATCATGCATGAACAGGCAATCACATTCTTTGAGCTTCCTTCTTTCAGGTAAACCCGCATGAATCTTGGAATAGCAGGACGCTGGGCGCTGGTATGCGCCGCCAGCAAAGGTCTGGGCAAAGCCTGTGCACAGGCACTCGTCCAGGAAGGCGTGAACGTGGTGATCACCGCACGCGGCGAACAGACGCTGAATGAAACAGCCCTTCAACTCAGAGCGATAAATCCTCAAGTGACCGTCATCGCCGTAGCCGGAGACATTTCGACGCCCGAGGGCCGGGCGGCAGCGCTAATGGCCCATGAGCGTTTCGATATCCTGATCAACAATGCTGGAGGCCCTCCCCCCGGGGATTTCCGCGAATGGAATCGCGATGCCTGGCTCAAGGCGCTGGATGCCAACATGCTGACCCCTATCGAGCTGATCAAGGCAACGGTAGACGGTATGGCGGCACGCGGATTTGGCCGGATCATCAACATCACGTCGAGTGCCGTGAAGTCCCCTATCGATAGCCTGGGTCTGTCCAATGGTGCGCGCAGTGGTCTGACGGGGTTTATCGCAGGACTTGCCCGGCAGGAAAACATTGCCAGCCGTAATGTGACGATCAACAACCTGCAACCGGGCTCATTCGACACCGATCGACTGCGTGACAACCTGGTCGCTGCTGCTGAAGAGTCTGGGCAAGACAGTGAGGCATTCCTTGACCAATGCCGTAGTGAAATTCCTGCCAGACGCTTCGGCTCAGCCGAGGAGTTCGGTGCCCTTTGTGCCTTCGTTTGCAGCAGCCATGCGGGCTACCTGACCGGGCAGAACCTGTTGATCGATGGCGGGGCCGTTCGCTCCAGCCAGTAATGGGCAAGGGCTATGCGGGTGTACCCGGGCAATCAGGCTTGAGTTCGCGGCCTCGCCCGGGCGAGCATTGCTAATCAGGGTTTACGCGCAATGATCACCTGACTTTTCGCCACCACGGCATCCAGCGCCTGCTTGATCTGTGCACCCCGTGGCGAGGCCAGGATCGCCTGCCAGGTTTGCGCCCAGTGGTTGAGCAACGGATGGTCCGGGCTGCTGAAGTCGACCTTGGCTTCCCAGAACAACAGCATCCACATCGACCAGTAGAATCCGTACTGGCTGTGGCTGATCACTTCCAGGCCGGCATCGCTGACCATGGCCTTGAACTGCTCTTCGCTGACGATGCGAATGTGTTTGGGCTTCTGGAA
>NZ_JBGCUL010000583.1:0-2913 GCF_054177685.1 Pseudomonas sp. P5_A2_2 | reverse complement strand
GTGCGCCACAGGCTCATCGCAGAGTTTCCTTGTTGGTTTTGTTGGTGGATCAATCCTGCCACAGCACCGCTTCGCTGCGCTCGCTCCATTCTTCAAAGCGCTCACCGTAAGCCGCTTCGATCACATTGCGCTTGATCTTCAGGGTCGGGGTGAGAAAACCGTTTTCCACGGCCCAACTGTCCTTGACTACCACCAGGCGCCGCAGCCGTTCATGTTTGTCGAGGGCAGCATTGACCTCTTCCAGCAGTTTTTCCAGGCTCGAATGCAAGCCGGCGCGCGCGGCGCCGCCGGCATCCTGCTGGCCGACCGCCGACAATACGCACAAGCCCAACGGTGCACCCAAGCCATCGCCCACTACACAGACCTGTTCGATGCGCGAGTGCACGGCCAGGCGATTTTCAATTGGTGCCGGGGCCACGTACTTGCCTTTGCTGGTCTTGAAGATTTCCTTCAGGCGCCCGGTCAGGCGCAGATTGCCTTCGGCGTCCTCCTCGCCCTTGTCGCCGGTACGCAGGAAGCCATCCTCGGTAATGGTGTCGGCGGTTTTTTCCGGTTCCTTGTAATACCCGAGCATGGTCGCACCACTGCGCACCAAGACCTCCCCCGTCTCGGCGATCCGCACTTCGACTTCCGGGCACGGTTTGCCGATCCAGCCCGGTTTGTTCTGGCCCGGTATGCCGATGTGCGAATAGCCGCAGCTCTCGGTCATGCCGTAAACCTCCAGCACGTCCAAGCCCAGTTTGCGATACCACTGCAACAAGGTCTGCGGCACCGGTGCAGCACCGGAAAGCGCAATGCGCAACGCATCCAGCCCCAACCTGGCGAGGACTTTATGCCCGACCCGTTTGCCGATGATCGGCAGGCCGAGYAGGAAGTCGAGACGTTTTGCCGGAATCTTGCTGTACACGCCCATCTGGAATTTGKTCCAGATGCGCGGTACGCCAAACAGCGCGGTCGGGCGTGCACGCTGCAGGTCGGTGAGAAAGGTATCGAGGCTCTCGGCGAAAAACACCGTTTGGCCGGTGTAAATCGATGCCAGTTCGACGAACATCCGCTCGGCAACGTGGCACAGCGGCAAATAGGACAGCAGTCGGTCCGACTCGTTGAGGCCGAACAACGAAGTGCCACGAGTGGTGGCAAACCCCAGGGTGCCAAAACTGTGCATCACGCCTTTGGGCATGCCAGTAGTGCCGGAGGTGTAAATGATGGTCGCCAGTTGATCGGCGGCAGGTTTGGGATCGTCCTGGATCGGCGAGCTGCGTTGCAGGTCGGCCCAACTGAAATCGAACGTACCGGGTGGATGTAGCGGCAGGCTGATGATTGGCAGATCGGGGCTGACGCCACGGGACATGCCTGGCCAGTCGTCGAGCTTGCCGATGAACGCCAGTACCGCTCCCGAGTGTTCGAGTACCTGGGCAACGGTCTCGGCGGTGAGGTTGGGGTACAACGGCACCGAGACATGCCCGGCCATCCAGATCGCCAGGTCGGCAATGATCCAGTGCGCACAGTTTTTCGAGATCAGGGCGATATGGCTGCCCTGCGGCAGTTCCCGCGCCCGCAACCAATGGGCCGCGCAACGAGCCTGATGAGCGACGTCCGCCCAGGTCAAGGTCTCGACCTGCCCGCCTGCGACAGGCTGGACCAGAAAGCGCTGGCGGGGATGACGGGCCTCACGCTCGTAGAAAACGTCCAGCGGCAAACGAAAAGCAGCAGACATGCGACTCGCTCCTGTGGTTTTGGTCTGGAGCAAGCGTAGTCAACCAAGCAAGTGCTTGGTTGACTATTTTATTCAAAATTTTCTCCATCTGTGGGAGCGAGCTTGCTCCCACAGTTGATGGGTGTCGTATTCGGGTTATGGGTGCTTGATGCTGTCGAGCTTCATCGACCCGATCAGCAGCTCATCACCCTTGAGCTCCGCCAGACCGGCGGTGCTGACTTTTTCCGGTGGATACCCGGCGCCATGTTGCAGGTAACTCAACAAATGCCCCACCAGCGGATTGTGGCTGACCAAAAGGACGTTGCTCACCGACACCAGTTGCTCGGCGACCTTGTCCGGCTCGGTGTCCGGGGTCAGCCATTCGACGGTGCGGATCTCCGGCTCGAACCCCAAAACCTCACGCACCAGATGCGCGGTCTCCTGCGCTCGCAGGTACGGGCTGGCATAGATCGCCGTCAGCGGCTGCCCCATCAACTGCTCAGCGCTGCGCAGCACTTCCTTACGACCGTGCTCCGTCAACTCCCGCTCCGAATCGTGGGGGCGGGCCCCGTGCGGTACAGCTTCACCATGACGCATTACCCAGAGTTTCATAGCTTGGGTTCCTCATCTCGAGCCGAATGCGGTGCCGGTGCCACGACATGCGGCGCTTCACCTTCCGGCGTACGCGGCGTCGGCCAATCGGCGAACGGCCAAGGCTTCTGGTCGCTGTGAAAGCTCCCGAAACGACCGATCTGCGCCAGAAACTGGCTCAGGCTGTCGCCGAAATTCATCAGACTGGCGTTCGGGGCGCCATAGAACAAACGATAGATCAACTGCACCAGCACGACGGCGCCGAGGATGAACTGCGCCACTTGCCACACCAGCACGAAGACCACCATCCACAACACACGCAGCAGGATGGACTCGTATTTGGCTTCTACTTTTGGATCGTTCATGCGCAACTCCCTGCTTTTCTGGCAAGCGTGATCAGTTGAAATCACTGGTGGAAATAAAATCGACGTCGGTTTTCGGCTCTCCACGCATCAGCAGACCGATGACCTGCTCCAGCGTGCGCCCCTCGAACAGGATCGCGTGCAGCCCGGCGACCAGCGGCATGTACACGCCAACCTCCTGGGCCTTGGCCTTGAGCACTTTAAGGGTGTTGACCCCTTCGGCGACTTCGCCCAGGCGCGTGACGGCCTCGTCCAGGCTCAGGC
>NZ_JBGCUL010000582.1:0-2914 GCF_054177685.1 Pseudomonas sp. P5_A2_2 | reverse complement strand
TTTCGAGGTCCAGTGGCACGGCGTCGCGCACATAGGGCCAGAAGGCTTTCATCTTGCCATCGGTGATTTTCAGCTTACCTTCGGAGGCGATCGGGACCAGGCTGAAGTTGCCGGTCCAGTCGATCTGTCCGCCGTTGGGGCCGACGGCCACCAGGGTCATGTCGGCGCTGTCATCGGGCAGGGTGCTGAGGTTCTTCAGCTCGAAATCGAGTGTGTCGTAGACAAACTCGATGGGCTCGCTGGGCCGGGCATCTTCAAAGTGCACGGCGCCGCCGGCCAGTTTGATCCGTTCGATGCGCAGCGGAAACGGCTTGGCATCCGGGTCGGCCGGTGTGGGTTCGCTCGCTGGCAGTTTGAACAGTCCCAGCAGATTGAGTTTGCCGTCCTTGCTGAACAGGATTTCGGTCTTGGGCTTGTCCAGTTCGACATCGGACAGGTGCACCGCCTTGGTCCACAGGCTGTCGAATTGCAGATTGGCGTACAGACGATCGAAACCGACCTGCTCCTTGCCGGGCTCGCCGATGTTCAAGCCCCAAAGGGTCAGTTCAAGGCTGAACGGATTGAATTCGATCCGCTGGATCGTGGCGGGTGTGGTGGCGTAGTTGGCCAGTTGCTGGTTGGCAACGCGCAGCGCGACACCCGGTAAAATCAGAAAACCCAGCAAGCTGTAGAGGGCCAGAGCAGTCAACAAGGCGCCAGTGGCGCGAATCAATCCTTTGTACATGTGCGGCTTCATCTGTCTGGATCGGAGTGCCTTGGAGTATGGCACGCGTTTCCGGTTCCCAAGTGATTGCCCTGTTCAGTAAGTTTCAGATTTCTCCGACGACGGTCATAGCTGCAGGATCAGGGTTTTCAGCGGTGGTTGCTGATCCATCGACGGGAAGTCGGCGCCTGGCTTCATCACGCTCCACTCACGCACCGGCCGCCCGGCCTTCTCTGCGCAACGCAAAACCTGCTCGCGCCAGTCGTCCATGCTGACTTTCGCCAGGTTGTTGCAGCAGATCAGCACGCCGTYKTCGGCAGTGGYCAGCAGGGCCGGCTTGAGCAGGCTCTGGTARTCRCGCAGCAGGTCGACSGTRCCGAAKGCGCTCTTGGCCCAGGCCGGCGGGTCGAGCAGCACCAGATCGTACTGGCGCTGTTCCAGGCGCTGATAGCTCGGCAATTTTTGCCCGCGGCGCTGGCTGATCGGCAGGCCGGCCAGTTGGCGAATGGCCGGGAAGTAGTCGGACTGGATAAATTCCATGGTCGGCAACTGCGGATTGAGTAAACCGTTCTCCCGGCCGACCGCCAGGTTGCCTTCGGCGAAGTCCAGGTTGCATACCTCGCGCGCACCACCAGCGGCAGCACTGAGACCGACACCACAGGTGTAGGCGAACAGGTTCAGCACGCTTTTGTCTTTGCTGTGATCCTTGACCCAGCCGCGGGTGTTGCGCAGGTCGAGGAACAGCAGCGGGTCCTGCCCGGCATGGCGACCCCGTACCCGATAGTTCAGGCCCCATTCGTGGCCGATCAGGTCTTGCAGGGCGGCTTCGTCGGCGCGGTAGACGATGTCTTCGCGATCGATGCGCGAGTTGCCACGGGAGCGGTCGTTGTAGACCAGCAGGGTGTCAAAACCCAGGTGCTGATTGATCGTTTCGTGCAGTTCCAGCAGTTCCTCGCGCTCCAGCGATTGGTGGAAGCTCTGCACCATCAGTTGCGGACCGTAGCGGTCGATGGTCAGGCCACCGGCACCTTCCTGGCTGCCGTGGAACAGGCGATAGCAATCGGTGCCCTGGTGGTGCAGTTCGGCGAGCAGGTCCTGGCGTTGATCGAGGGCGGCGCGCAGCGCCTGATTCAAGGAAGACATGCTGGGCGCCTTGCAGGAGGGAATTGGGCGCGGGAGTTTAACAGTTATGGGGAACTCTGTAGGAGCTGGCTTGCCAGCGACAGCGGTGTGTCATCCAGCACATTTGTTGATGCGCGATCGTCTTCGCTGGCAAGCCAGCTCCTACAGGCCCATCCGTCGTTTAGCCCGCTGCACCGATCCATTGCGCACCGCCCAGCGCAGCATCGGCGCACTGYGATTGACGCTGGCGCGGATCAGCTTGCGTTGTAGCGGGTTCTGGCTGACGCCGAGCATGTCACTTGCCCAGTCCGGCAGCAGATCGATCCCGGCCTGCATCATCAAACCGCCGAAAGGCTTGGCCAAGCGACTGGGGGAGGGGGCGTTCAGCAGCAGGCGCAGGACTTCACGACTGCGCTCGTCGCACAGCAGTTGTGGACGGATGCGCTCAAGGTAGTCGGCAATTTCCCGCCGCGAACGGGGTACATCCCTGGCCCCGAGTCGCTCGGCGATCAGGGCAATTTCAGAGTAGTAGCGATCCTGATCGGCTGAGGACAGGTGCGGATTGCGATAGCGCAAGTGTGCAGCGAGGAAATTACTGACTTCCGCCACGTGCACCCATGTCAGTAAATCGGGATCGCTGGCCGCGTAGGGGCGTCCATCCGGCGCGGTGCCGGTAATCTGCGAATGGATGGTGCGGACCTTCTCGATCAACCAGTCTGCGTCCTGTCGTGAACCGAAGGTGGTGCCGGAGATGAACTGCCCGGTGCGGCGCAAGCGGCCCAGCATGTCTTCACGAAAGTTTGAATGGTCCCAAACCCCGGCCAATGCCAGTGGGTGCAGGGCTTGCAGCATCAGGGCGCTGATGCCGCCGATCAGCATGCTGCTGAAATCGCCATGGACTTGCCAGCTCACCGAGTCTGGCCCGAACAGCCCGGGGTCGCCCTTGGGGTTTTCCAGGTCGAGTTTGCCCAGGGACAAACCGCTCAGGCTCATGATCTGGGTTTCGATGCGGGTGCGGATGAATTCCATGGACACTCTGTAATTTTCTGTAGGAGCGAGCCGGCTCCGGGCGGCGTTCCGACGATGGAC
>NZ_JBGCUL010000581.1:0-2919 GCF_054177685.1 Pseudomonas sp. P5_A2_2 | reverse complement strand
CTTGAATTCAGCGGTGGGCTATCAGGCGGCCAAGCAACGACCGATGGGCTTGCTGCTCAGCCAGGTGCTGCTGTTCGGTTGTCTGCTGGCGGCGTTGCTGACCTTGCTGGTGGTGGCGCTGACCCGCGAGTTCGGCACAGAACTGGACATCACCCTGCAATTGGGCCTGCTCGCCTGGCTGTTGCTGCTGGCGGTGCCGCTGACCGTGCTCAAAAGCGGCTTGCTGACTTTGCACAACGCCTCGGGCGGCGTGGTTGCCTTCAATGCCTTGCGTCTGATCGAGTCGCTGGCGCCGCTGCTGGTGTTCCTTGCCCTGTTCTGGATGTGGAAAAGCGCAGCCCTGGAAGCGGCACTGATCAGTTGGCTGGCGGGGATCAGCCTGGTGGTGCTGGCCGGGTGGGTGTGGCTCAAGCGCGGGCATCCGCTGAGCCTGCAATGGGACCGCGCCAGTCAGAACGAACTGCTGCGCTACAGCGCCCGCAGCCATCCGGACCTGCTGTTCCAGCAAGTGATTCTGCGCTCCGACTATCTGTTCATCGGCGCTCTGCTCGGCACCACGGCGCTGGGTCACTACGCCATGGCGAGCGCGGCCGCCGAGTTGCTGCTGATCGTTCCGGAAGCGGTGACCACGCCGCTGATGAAGCGCCTGCTGCAACAGGAAGAAGGCATCGAAAAAGTCACGCCGCTGGCCTTGCGCTTGACCGCTACGGTGATGCTCGGCGCTTGCCTGAGCATGGCAGTGGTCGGTGAATGGTTGATCGTGACGCTGTTTGGCGAGGCCTATCAGCCTGCGTTTCCTGCGTTGCTGGCGCTGCTGCCAGGCCTGTTCGGTCTGTGCTACATGAGCATTCTGCGCCTGGACCTGCTGGGCAAAAACCGGCCCGGCACGATTTCGTTGTTGATGGGCCTTAGCGCCCTGCTCAACCTGACGYTCAATGTGCTGCTGATCCCGACCTACGGCATCGTCGGCGCAGCAGCGGCGTCCTCTATCGCGTACCTGGCCGTGACCGTGGCGCTGTTGGTGGTGTATTGCCGGTTGAGCCACGTGCCGGCCTGGCAAACGCTCATCGTCCTGCCCGGCGACATCGCGCCGATGCTGCTGATGCTGCAACGGAAGTCGGCATGAAACACCTGTTATTGCTGGTGAGTCTTGGCCTCGGGCTGAGCGCCGAAGCGGCGCCCATGCGTTGGGCCGATATCCGCGACGGCAGCCTGTACCTGCAAACGGACCGCCCCGACACCCTGACCGTGCTCTGGGCCCCGGTGTGGCAGACTGAAGCCAACGAAGAACACCTCTACTTGCTCGACGGCCAGGGTAAACTCCAGAGCGAACGACTGATTGCCGCCAATGAGCCCCACGGTAGCCAACGCTGGGACCTGGCGCCGGGCGCCGCCAGTTATCGACTGGAAATTCCCGGCTACAGCTTCCGCCGTTATACGGTTGAGCACGACGACCACACCGTCGCACTGTTCGCCCCGGCCAAGGTGCATTTCAGCGCCGAGTCCCGGGACGGTGACGAGTTGTATTTCAAGGTCGCGGCCGGTGAGCACGCGGTGCTGGCCGGTAAATTCCACGGCGGCGTCGACGCATTACAAGCGCAGCGCGTGAGCGACGGCCAACAGCTTTCACTGTCTCTCGAGTCTTACCCCGCCTATTGGCAGTTCGACAAAGTCGAGTTGCCCGTTGCAACCACCGATCAAGTCTGGCGCCTGCACCTGCGCGGCAGCGGCAAGGTCGCATTCTGGCTCGACGGCACGGCCAACCTGTTCGCCCAGAACCCGCAACAGCTCAAACCCTTGCGCGAAGACGAAGGCCAGACCGGGCTGACGCTGTACAAAGACGTGCTCGGCAAGACCCCGAACCTGGGTATCGCCCTGCCCTATGCGCGACTGCCGGACTCCAGTTTCGCCGTGCTCGATGCCCTGCAACCACAGGCCGGAACCTATTACAGCCTGGTCGACATCATGGCGACGCGACCACATTACGAAGACGTGTTCCGTCGGCTGTATCAGGATCGCTTCGGCATCACTCAGGACATCACCCTGCTGGCCGGCCGTCAGCGCCAGGCCAACCTGCGCGCCGACACCACCAGCAACGCCGGCCTCGACGCCTGGCTCGCCGCCACACGCGCACTTGGCGGCAAGGGCACGCACTACATCGGCTTTGCCGACGAACCGAACCTCAACTACCCGGACTACGCCACCTACCAGCGCATCTTCAAGAGCATGGCCTGGCAAGTGCGCAGCAACCCGGACAACACCAAAGCCGGCGTCCGCATTGCCATGCCGGCCAGCTCCCGGTTCGTCAATGGCCCGCTCGTCGACAATGCCGCCGACAAGCGCGGCATCGACTGGGCCCGACGCTTGCTGGCCGAGTCCGGCGACAAGATCGATGCGCTGGCGTGGCACGAATGGATGGTCCGCGACCTGCTGGCGACCCGTGTCTACCGCGATAGCGTACGCAAAGCGGCAGAGCTGGTGGGGCTCGACGCCCAGGGACGACCGCGCAAAGCCTTGTTGCTGGACCAGACCAACATGTCCAGCGGGGCCAGCCTCAGCCCTTACGATCAGGACACCCATTACGCCTCGTTATGGTGGGCCTCGGTCATCATCAATGCTTCCCAGGACGGCTTGCTCGACATGCTCGGCTGGTTCCAGGCCGACGACGAACCTGAGTATCCCAAGGGCATGTTCCGCGTGCTCGGCAAGGATGAATTCGAGCTCAAGCCCGTAGGTCTGGCGCAGCAATTCATCCGCCAGCATTGGCTAAGCGATGTCATGCGCCTGGAGAACGACGCCTTCGAGGTTGACGTGCTGGCCATGTCTGCCGGGCACCAACGCAGCCTGCTGGGCGTCAACAAAGGCTCGCGCTTGCAGCGTGTGAGCCTGGCCGGCGCGCAATGTCCATTGCCCCTGGGA
>NZ_JBGCUL010000580.1:0-2927 GCF_054177685.1 Pseudomonas sp. P5_A2_2 | reverse complement strand
GCCTCCGGTGTGCCGCTGCGTGTGCAATTGCTCGGTTCCGATCCGGTGTGCCTGGCGGAAAATGCCGCGCTGGCTTGCGAGCTGGGTTCCGAAGTGATCGACCTGAACTTCGGCTGCCCGGCCAAGACCGTCAACAAATCCCGTGGTGGTGCGGTACTGCTCAAGGAGCCCGAGCTGCTCAACCAGATCGTCGAGCACGTCCGCCGCGCCGTCCCCGCGCACATTCCGGTGACCGCCAAGATGCGCCTGGGCTTCGATAGCCCGGACGGTTCGCTGGTGTGCGCTACGGCCCTGGCCGAAGGCGGTGCGGAACATATCGTGGTGCACGCGCGGACCAAGGTGGATGGCTACAAGCCGCCAGCGCACTGGGAATGGATCCCTCGCGTGCAGGATGTGGTCAAGGTGCCGGTGTTCGCCAATGGTGATATCTGGAGCGTCGAAGACTGGCGGCGTTGCCGCGAGATCAGCGGCGTTGAAGACATCATGCTCGGTCGTGGCCTGGTTTCGCGCCCGGATCTCGCCCGGCAGATCGCTGCAGCGCGGGCCGGGGAGGAGGTGGTCGAGATGACCTGGGCCGAGTTGCTGCCGCTGATCCAGGACTTCTGGCTGCAAGCCAAAGCGCAGATGACGCCGCGTCAATCGCCGGGTCGCTTGAAGCAATGGCTGGCGATGCTGACCCGCAATTATCCCGAGGCGGTAGAGCTGTTCACCGTGCTGCGCCGTGAGACCGAGCTGGATAATGTCTCGCATTTGCTGGGTCTGCCCGTGGCGGAAGCAGCCTGAAATTTTTAAAAAAAGCTGAAAAAAWTCTCTTGAAATGCAATCAGCGGTCCCTATCTAAGGATTACGCGATGCCGAATTCGGGTCGCGGAGACAAAAAACCTTGCTGATTGTTTTCAGGAGATTTGAATCATGGCAACTACATTTTCGATGGCACCACTGTTCCGTTCCTCGGTAGGTTTCGATCGTTTCAACGACCTGTTCGAAACCGCCTTGCGCAATGAGCCAGGCAGCACCTATCCACCTTACAACGTGGAAAAACACGGCGACGATCTATACCGCATCGTCATTGCCGCGGCAGGTTTCCAGGAAGAAGATCTGGAGCTCGAAGTCGAGAAAGGCGTGCTGACCATCAGTGGCGGCAAACGCGACGCGAACGAAGACGTCACTTATCTGTATCAGGGCATTGCGCAGCGTGCCTTCAAACTGTCCTTCCGCCTGGCGGACCACATCGAGATCAAGGCTGCCGGCCTGAGCAACGGTCTGTTGAGCATCGACCTGTTGCGGGTGGTACCGGAAGAGGCGAAAGCCAAGCGCATCCCGATCAACGGCACGCAGAAGAAGGCTCTGCAACACTGAGCCGAGCCCGAAGCCGGGTCGTGTGATTGATCAGGTAGCCGGCCGAAACAAAAAGACCCCGACTTGTCGGGGTCTTTTTTTGCACTCATGTGAAGGAAACCGGATTTTTCCAGCCAGCACGCGTAATCGTTCGCGTGCATCGCGAGCAGGCTCGCTCCTACAGGAGTGGTGTTATTTCAGCAGTTTTTGGAACTCTTCCACCGGCAACGGCTGACTGTGCAAATACCCTTGGTAGAAATGGCACTCCAGCCCCTGTAAGAACTCCAGCTGCTCCGCTGTTTCGACCCCTTCGGCAATCACCTTCAAATCCAGGCTGTGGGCCATGGCGACGATGGCGCGGATGATCTCGGCGTCGTTCGGGTCGCTGGTGGCGTCGCGGATGAACGACTGGTCGATTTTCAGGGTGTCGACCGGCAAGCGCTTGAGGTACGTCAGCGAGGAATAGCCGGTGCCGAAGTCGTCCATGGCGAAGCTCACACCGAGTTTTTTCAGGCGGCGCATTTTGCTGATGGTGTCCTCCAGGTTCTGGATGACGATGCCTTCGGTGATTTCCAGTTTCAACAGGGAGCAGGGCAGGCCATAGCTGGACAGGCTGTTTTCGACGCGCTCGACGAAGTCGTTCTGGCGGAACTGGCGCGGGCTGATGTTCACGCACAAGCTGAATTTGTAAGGGTCTATCAAGCCTTTGTCGATCAGTTGTTTGAAGGCCTGGCAGGCTTCGTCGAGGATCCAGGTGCCGACCTCCAGAATCAGTCCGCTGTCTTCCAGCACCTTGATGAACTCGGTGGGTGACTGCCTGCCGAGCTCCGGATGATTCCAGCGCACCAAGGCCTCTGCACCGACGATGCGGTCGCCCCGGGCGTCGACCTGGGGTTGGTAATGCACGCGAAACTCACCCCGGGAAAGYGCCAGGCGCAAGTCGGTTTCCATGCGCAGGCGTTCGCTCGCGGCCTTCTGCATGGTGTTGTGGAACATCTGCGCGGTATTGCGCCCCGAGTCCTTGGCGCGATAGAGCGCGATGTCGGCGCGCTTGAGCAGGTCGGTCGGGGTCGAACCGTGATCGGGGATCAGCGCAATGCCGATGCTTGGCGTCACTTGCAGGCGCTGGCCGTCGAGGAACATCGGTTCGGACAGCAGTTCGCGGATGGTGTCGGCCAGTTCGCGTACCTGATCGCTGACCTCGCTGCGCGAGCCTTCGAGACCGCTGAGCAGTATTACGAATTCGTCACCGCCCAGACGCGCAACGGTGTCCTCCATGCGCACGCTGGCCTCCAGGCGCGCGGTGATGATTTTCAGCACGGTATCGCCCACCGGATGCCCGAGGGAGTCGTTGATGTGCTTGAAGTGGTCCAGGTCGAGGAACATCAGCGCACCACGTAAATTGTGGCGTTTGAGCAGGGCAATTTGCTGACTGAGCCGATCCATCAGCAGCGCCCGATTGGGCAGGTTGGTCAGTGAGTCGTGGTAGGCCAGATGGCGAATCTGCGCTTCGGCGTTTTTCAGCAGGCTGACGTCCCGCGCGGTCAACAGCAGGCAGGCGGTTTCATTGAGGGTGATCGGTTCCACCG
>NZ_JBGCUL010000579.1:0-2932 GCF_054177685.1 Pseudomonas sp. P5_A2_2 | reverse complement strand
TAGAAGATCAGTGCTTGCTGTCCTGGTTCGACAATGCCAGCAGTTGCTTTTCCTGGTTCCAGTCGAAAGGTTCGTCGTTCTGTTCGGCTTCGAAGCGGCGCTCTTCCAATGCCTGATACAGGTCGATCTCTTCATCGGACAAGTAGTGCAGGCAGTCACCGGCGAAATACCACAGCAGATCCCGTGGAATCAGGTGGGCGATTTGCGGATAACGGGAAATGACTTGAGTCAGGATGTCCTGGCCCAGGTACTGGCTTTCGATTGGGTCGATCGGCAGTGACGCCAGCAATTCGTCGAAGCGCTCAAGGAACAAGGCATGGCTTTCTTCGGGAACCTGCTCGGCCTCACCTAYGGCGACCAGGATGCTGCGCAGGTGGTCGAGTAAAACGAGATGATCGGCAACGATGTTGGACACGAGATAAGTCCTCAAGAGCAAAACGGGCGCGGGAGTATAAAGCGCCCGCGCCCGTTTTTACATGCTTGAAGGGATCAGCGGACTTTTCCCTTGGCCAGTGCCAAAGCCTTTTGGTCAAAGTCATCGACATCGATCACCTTGCGCCGGGCCGCTTCGGCTTCACGCAGGGTTTGGGCTTCCACCGGCTGCAACACACCAGCCTCGAGGGCGGCATCGATCGCCGACTCGCCGGCCAGCGGTTTGACCTGGCCACTCTTGAGTGCCACGTGCAATTTTTTCTGCAATGGCTGTGCGGCGCTCAACAGATTGCAGGCGTGTTGCAATGCACCGACCGGGTCGTCGCTCGCTTGTGGGCGATAGCAACCCAGGAGCAATTCCTCCAGGGCAGGGTCGCACTTGGCGCGGCCAATCAACGCAGCGACTTCGGCACCGAGTTTGTCCGATGGCCCTTTGTGCCGGCGACCGAACGGGAACACGATCACCCGCAACAGGCAGCCGACGACTTTGTTCGGGAAGTTATCCAGCAGCTCATCCATGGCCCGTTCCGCCTGGCTCAGGCTTTCTTCCATGGCCCAGGCCAGCAGCGGCGCCATGTACTGCGGTGAGTCGAGGTCGTTGTAGCGTTTGAGCGCGGCGGAGGCCAGGTAAAGGTTGCTCAACACGTCACCCAGCCGTGCGGACAGACGTTCCCGGCGTTTCAGTGCGCCGCCCAGCAGCATCATGCTGAGGTCGGCGAGCAGGGCGAAAGCAGCGGCCTGACGATTGAGAGCACGGAAGTAACCCTGGCTGAGTTTGTCGCCCGGGGTGTGTTCCAGGTGCCCGAAACCGAGATTCAACACCAGCGTACTGGCGGCGTTGCCCACAGCGAAACCGATGTGCTTGAGCAGCAGGCCATCGAACTCCGTGAGCGCCTGATCCTTGTCTTCACGGTCGGCAAGGGCCATTTCCTTGAGGACGAAGGGGTGGCAGCGAATTGCACCCTGGCCGAAGATGATCAGATTGCGCGAGAGAATGTTCGCGCCTTCGACGGTGATGAAAATCGGCGCGCAGTTCCATTTGCGACCGAGGTAGTTGTTCGGCCCCATGATGATTGCCTTGCCGCCGTGCACATCCATGGCATCGCTGAGGCAGTCGCGGCCGCGCTCGGTCAGGTGGTACTTGAGAATCGCCGACAGCACCGACGGTTTCTCGCCCAGGTCGACCGCATTGGCGGTCAGCATGCGGGCGGCGTCCATCATCCAGGTGTTGCCGCCAATGCGCGCCATGGCTTCCTGAATGCCTTCGAAAGCGCCAATCGGCACGTTGAACTGCTCGCGAACCTGAGCGTATTGGCCCGTCACCAGGCTGGTGAACTTGGCCATGCCGGTGCCCACCGCCGGCAGGGAAATCGAACGCCCGACCGACAGGCAATTCATCAGCATCATCCAGCCTTTGCCGAGCATCTCCTGGCCGCCGATGAGGAACTCCAGCGGGATGAACACGTCCTTGCCTGAATTCGGGCCATTCATGAATGCGGCGCCCAATGGCAGATGCCGGCGGCCGATCTCGACACCGGGCAGGTCGGTTGGAATCAGTGCCAGGCTGATACCCAGGTCATCTTTGTCGCCCAGCAGGTGATCCGGGTCGTAGGCCTTGAAGGCCAGGCCGAGGAGGGTGGCCACCGGACCGAGGGTGATGTAACGCTTTTCCCAGTTCAAGCGCAGGCCGAGGACTTCCTGACCCTGCCATTCACCTTTGCAGATCACTCCCGAGTCCGGCATGCCGCCGGCGTCGGAGCCGGCCAAGGGACCTGTAAGGGCAAAGCACGGGATGTCATCGCCGCGAGCCAGACGTGGCAGGTAATGATTGCGTTGTTCGTCGGTACCGTAATGCAGCAACAGTTCGGCCGGGCCGAGGGAGTTGGGGACCATTACGGTGGTTACGAGGTCGCCGCTGTGGCTCGCCAGTTTCATCGCCACTTGCGAGTGGGCATACGCGGAGAAGCCCTTGCCGCCAAACTCCTTGGGGATGATCAGGGCGAAAAAGCCGTTGTCCTTGATGAAGGTCCAGACTTCGGGCGGCAGGTCCATGGTTTGACTGAGCTGCCATTCATTGACCATGGTGCAGAGTGTCTCGGTCGGCCCGTCGATGAAAGCCTGTTCCTCTTCATTCAATTGCGCTTTGGGATAGGACAGCAGTTTGCTCCAGTCCGGACGGCCACTGAACAGTTCGCCGTCCCACCAGACCGTGCCGGCGTCGATGGCGTCGCGCTCGGTTTGCGACATGGGTGGCAGGGTTTTCTGGAACCAATTGAACATCGGCGCGCTGAACAATTTGCGGCGCAGGTCGGGCAGCAGCAAGGGCGCGGCGACAGCGGCGATCAACACCCAGATAACCAGCAACAACCAGCCCGGCGCGCGGCTGAAAGCGCCCATTGCCACGGCATAGACGGCCACGATGACCAGGGCGGGCAGCGGGGCGATGCGGCGGTGGGCCAAATAAGCAATCCCGACCAGCAGAACCAGTATCCACAACAGC
>NZ_JBGCUL010000578.1:0-2938 GCF_054177685.1 Pseudomonas sp. P5_A2_2 | reverse complement strand
GTGCTAGGGGTCGAGTGTTCGAATCACTCCGTCCCGACCATATTTTTCAATGACTTAGCCCAACTCTAGCCAGTTGGGCTTTTTCATTGGTGGGGAGTTTTTCGGGACTTCATCCAGTTTTCCTCTTCAAGATCGTCAGCACCGGCCCCCGCGAGTCAGTTGCTGATACCCTATTTGCAGCCTCAATCAGATGCCCGAGCTCAGCACCCGAGTAGTGACTGGTGATGCTGCCGTTCTTGTGTCCCAGCAAGGCCTTTCGATCTTCCTGTGTGACACCTGCCGCCCGAAGGCGACGGCCAAACGTGTGTTTCAAGTCATGCACCCTGATGGATGTGTACCCTGGGTGAGCGGGGCGAAGGTTTTCCTCCTGCCAGAGTTTCGCCGCTCTCACCCGCGCCTTCTTCCAGGCTGAGTCGTTCATCCGGTGCATCGCGTTGCCGTTGTACGGAAAAACCCAGTCCTTGCTCAGGCCGCGCTGCTTGTCGATGATCGATTTCGCCACGCTGTTCAGAACAACCAGTCGCTCATCGCCATTTTTCACACCTGACCGCTCGTTTCGGCCGCCAAAGTCGGAGGGGATCAGGAACACGCTGGTGCCAAGTTCCGGTACCGAGATTTCCCAGTCCCACCTCAATTTGCAGACCTCCTGCTCGCGGCAACCTGTGTTCACCTTGAACAGGGCCATCGTTTGCAGATGCGCCGGCAACTCTCCGAAAAGGATTGATTGCTCTTCCCATGTCATTGGGTAGGGCTCACGAACCTTTTTCTTCAGATCCAGCTTGGTCAGCATTGGTACCGAATCAAGCCAGGGCCTGCGCTCTTCATCCCGCCACTTCCTTGCACAAAGCGATAGAACCCGTATTACCCGCTCGATCGAGATGTTGATCGTCCTAGGTGCCACCGGCTTCAACTGCTTCCCGTCCGGCAACACCATTCCCTTCAAACGATCCCTCACGAATGGTTCAAGCGCCTGGTCATCGATGTGCGTCAACGGCAGGTCCTTGAGGTACGGATGGAGCTGCTTCAGGTGCAGCGCCGTCAACTTGATCGAGGGCTGGTCCTTGCTCTCGATCAGAAACCTTGTCGCCGCTTCTTCCCAGGTTCTGGTGCGGCGCACGCCGTACACCTTCTGCTGCCGAAGCTGTTCCAGCCGGTGAATCAGATACTGCTCGGCCTCTTGCCGGTCACCAGTTCCAGTGCTCTCTCGAAGGCGCTCGCCTCGGAAAACTTTGTCGATTTGCCAGACTCCACCTTTCTGGTAGAGACCGGAGATCGCTTTTCTCGCCATGGTTTACCTCCTTTGGCTTCACCCTGGCGCTCGCTGCGAGGGCGATTGTTGTCCTGATTCACGGTCTTATCAATCGACTTGCTCTCGATGTAGGCGTCTGCCCATTCGTCGAGCTCGATACGATCAAACGCGACGCCCTGTTTCCCGATAGGGAATTCACGAACGTTCGGCCTGACCGTTTTGTTGAATTCGTCCCGGCACATGCCGAGATAGCCTGGTGCATCCATGAACCGGATGAACCTCGGCGGGATGCTTGAAACCTTTGCTGCTGTTGCGTTACCCATGGCCGGATTCCTTAGGCGAAAGCCTCCGCTGCCCGTCGTTCACCGGCAGGCTGGTAGGGGGGTGTGGAAATCAGATGAAGGGCGTCAGGCGAACTTTGAAGGTGAGCTACGGTTTATTGGTTCGCCTCGCCAGTTGCGTACACGCTCTCTCCCCTGAGGTGACTGGCGGGGTGAACCCTTRSCGGCGYGGCCCCTTGTAGATGAGCCAGAGCACGTAGAGCGCGGCGAAGATCATGGGGTTAACTGCTCAGCGGCGATTTCATCGAAGAAAGATTGAGGCAACACCGCGGCGAACTTGCCTTGCGACCACGACATTGGCTCAGATTTGCGAATCATCTCGTTGAGCAAGTCGAACGCGGCCACCAGCTGTTCGTCACGTATCTCGCCGTCCTCTGGAAGGTCATCACAGAAGACGTCCGACGGGTCGATCTCGCGCGGCATGTTCGGCTCGCAGATGCACAGGCGTAGGTCAGACAGGATCACGTCGCCATCGAGGATGTATTCTCGCAGGCTGTCCGCGTCGAAGAAGTAGTTTTCGCCGTCGAAGTCCACCAGCGGTTCGCCTTCCCAGTCTTTGGTTGGCATGGCCGCGAATGCTTTGGCTCGGCTGTCGGAGTGGCACTGCTCGCAGCAACTGCGCACTTCGTAGATTGGGTGGTCTGGATTTTTCTCGCAGCGGCGATGGGTTGCACCGCAATACCGTGCCATGTGCTCATCGTTACCCCAGAAGCGACCATCTGCGCCGACCCAGCCGGTGACAGTTTGAATGCTGGCAGCTTCCGGGGATTCGTACATCACCACTTTTTCTTCAGGCATGACCTCGTCCTTGCCGCTATAGCGGCTGACTTGCAAAGGGGGAAGGGGGGGGTAAGCAGCCATGGCATCAGGTACCTTGGTATGATGTGATGGCACTATGCAAATTGAGGATCGGATCGTGGATTTAGAGCGTATTCAACAACGTATTCGAGATTTTCGAGATGCTAGGGATTGGATGCAGTTCCATAACCCTAAAAATCTGGCCATATCTGTCAGCCTCGAGGCCAGTGAGCTGCTGGAACATTTCCAGTGGAAAAGCCCGGAAGAGAGTGTTGAGCATGCGATTTCGGCGAAGCACCAAATTGCTGATGAGGTCGCTGACGTGGCGATTTATCTGATTGAGTTTGCTGATATCTTGGGGATAGATCTGCAGCAGGCAATTTTAAACAAAATCGATAAGAATGAGGCGAAGTATCCTGCTGAAAAGGCACAGGGAAACGCCAAAAAATATGATGAACTCTAAGGGATTAGTATGCAGCTGATTCTTCAACCATGTGGTCGTGCTGACGCACGGAAAAATTTCGAAAAGACTATCAGTACAGTAGTACCT